>JAYSLR010000205.1:0-27752 GCA_043725365.1 Rhizobacter sp.
TTGATCAGGCACTTCTTCGATTCGTGCACGAACTCGATCGGGTCCTCGACCGTCAGCACGTGGCCGAACTCGTTCTCGTTCAGGTGGTTGACCATCGCCGCCAGCGTGGTCGACTTGCCCGAGCCGGTCGGGCCGGTCACCAGCACCAGGCCGCGCGGCTTCAGCGACAACTCGGCGAAGACCTTGGGTGCGTTGAGCTGCTCCAGCGTCAGGATCTTCGACGGAATGGTCCGGAACACCGCACCCGCGCCGCGGTTCTGGTTGAACGCATTGACGCGGAAACGCGCCAGCCCCTGGATCTCGAACGAGAAATCGCATTCCAGCGTCTCTTCGTAGGCCTTGCGCTGCGAGTCGTTCATGATGTCGTACACCATGCCGTGGACCTGCTTGTGGTCCAGCGGATCGACGTTGATGCGGCGCACGTCGCCGTGCACCCGGATCATCGGCGGCAACCCGGCCGACAGGTGCAGGTCCGAGGCCTTGTTCTTGACCGAAAACGCCAGCAGTTGAGTGATGTCCATGGGTCCAGAGGTAGGTTGGCGCCGGGCACGAATGAACCAGACGGCAGGGGAGGCTCGCCCCCGGGCCTGCGGGATACTCGGCGCATTATGGCGATGATCGCAGACAACTTACAACAAGTGCACGCGCGCGTGGCGGCCGCTTGCGCGCAGGCGCAGCGCCCCGTGCGAAGCGTCACGTTGCTGGTCGTGAGCAAGACCTTCGGCCCCGCGGCGGTGCGCGAGGCAGTCGCGGCGGGTGAACGCCGCTTCGGCGAGAACTACGTGCAGGAGGGCGTCGCCAAGATCGCCGCGCTCGCCGATCTGCGCGACCGGCTCGAATGGCATCTGATCGGCCCGCTGCAGTCCAACAAGACCCGCGTGGTGGCCGAGCAGTTCGACTGGGTCCAGTCGGTGGACCGGCTGAAGACCGCACAGCGCCTGAGCGAGCACCGGCCCGCCCACCTGGCGCCGCTGCAGGTCTGCCTGCAGGTGAACACCAGCTTCGAGGCGACCAAGAGCGGGCTGCCTCCTGACGAGGTGCCCTCGCTCGCGCGGGCGGTGGCCGCATTGCCGCGGCTGGCGTTGCGCGGGCTGATGGCCATTCCGGAGCCGGCCGCGGGCTTCGCGGCGCAGCGAGCGCCGCACCGCGCGCTGCGCGAGCTGATGAGCGCGCTTCAGGAGCAGGGCCTCGCGCTCGACACGCTGTCGATGGGCATGAGTGCCGACCTCGAGGCCGCGGTCGCCGAGGGCGCCACGCTGGTGCGTATCGGCAGTGCGATCTTCGGTCCGCGTGCGACGCCGGCGGCCTGACGCGTCCGGCGGAACGCCGCCGCGGCCGTGGACCGCGCCGGACGCCGCGCAGCGCCGGCCGCAGCCTATCGCACGGTCGGCGAGACGGCCTTGTAGAACACCGTCGTCGCGCACAAGCCACCGCTCGGCCACAGCGCGTAGTCGGGGATCACGCCGCAGCGCTGCCAGCCCAGCCGCGCATAGAGGCGCTCGGCGTCGCCGCCGGTGACGGTGTCGAGCACCAGCAGCGACCTGCCCTCGTGCGCCGCCTCGCGCTCCACCGCCTGCATCAGCGCCGCGCCCAGCCCATGGCGGCGCGCGCGGCGCTGCACCAGCATCTTCGCGACATCGGCGCGATGCGGCTGGTTCTCGGGTTGTGCGAGCACGAGTTGAACGGTGCCGACGATCGTGCCGCCCGCCGCCTCGGCCACGAGCAACGCTCGCTCGCCGCGCGCCACGCCATCGGCCACGCCGCGCCAGAAGGCTTCGGCGCGCTCGGTCGTCAGAGGCTGCATGAAGCTCACCGAGGCGCCGCCGTCGACACAGTCGCACAGCACCTCGGCCAGCCCGCGTATCTGTGCGGCGTCCGGCGACGCCAGCCGCCGCAGCGTGATCGCGCTCATCGCCTCGCCGGCCGAGCCGCCTCGTTCGAGATCACCACCGCATAGCGCGCCGGCTGGCGCGTCGGGTTGCGAAACTGCACCGGGCCGGTCAGCCGCATCGCCAAGCAGTCGCCGGTCTCCAGCCGCCAGGTCTGGCCGCCGAAAGTCAGCGCCATCGTGCCGGCGAGCATCCAGAGTTGCTGCTCGATCACGGCATCGACGCTCGCGCCTTCGAGCACCACGCGCTGCCCGGCCGGAAACTCGACCTCGACGATGCGCAGCGGCGACCGATGATCCGGCGGCGAGACATTGCGCCGCAGGTAGCCCGAGGCAGGGTCGCGCCATTCGGTCTGCTCGGCTCGCCGCATCAATGGGCCCGGCATCGCGCGCTCGGCCTCGAACAGCGCCGCCAAGGCCACACCGAGCCCACCGGCGACCTTCTCCAGAATCATCGCCGTGGCACTGGTCTCGCCGCGTTCGATGAGCGAGAGCGTCGAGCGGCTGACGCCGCTGCGGCCGGCCAGCGCATCGAGCGACAGCCTGCGTTCGGCGCGCAGCGCGGTCACGCGATGGGCGATGCGCTGATTGATGTCCTCGAGGGCCTCGGATTCCGCCATGATGGAATCATCATCCACTATGGTGGATGCACACGTCAAGCCGACCGGATCAGATCGGCAGCATCGTGGAGTTCTTCACCTCCTCCATCACCGCGTAGGTTCGTGTCTCTCGCACCCCCGGAAGCGCCCAGATCACCGACCCGACGAATTCGCGGTAGGCCTGCATATCGGCCACCCTCGTCTTGATCAGGTAGTCGAAGCCGCCCGCCACCAGGTGGCATTCGAGGATCTCGGGCCGGACCTGCACCGCGGCCTTGAAGATGTTCATCGCGTCGTGCGTGGTGCGGTCCAGCACGACCTCGATGAAGACGAGCAGCCCGGCGCCGAGCTTGTCGGGGTTCAGCCTGGCCTCGTAGCCGAGGATGAAGCCGTCGCGCGTCAAGCGCTTCACGCGCTCCAGCACGGCGGTCGGCGACAGGTGCACGGCCTCGGCCAGCTTCAGGTTCGAGATGCGTCCGTCGGCCTGCAGCGTGCGCAGAATTCGGGCGTCGGTCCGGTCCAGCGAGGGCGGCGCGGGCTCTTCCATGCTCATCCCAGGTTCTTCATGCCGGATTATTCTCCACCGTCGGGTCGAATTTCGGAGATTAATGCTGGGGGCAAACCAATAACTTAGCAGCCAATCCCGCCGAGCCGAAAGGTCCTCCGATGTTCACCGCCGCCCCCGCATCCGCCCGCCTGCCGCAGCCCTACCGCGACGAGTTCGCAGTGCTGTCGGTGCTGCTCCGGTCGATGCAGGGACAGGTCGACTGGCCCGCCGCCGCGCGCACCGCTCGACCCTGGGTGCAGGCGGTGCGCGACAACCCGGCGCCGTTCTGGGCCATGGAGTCCTTGCTGCGCGAATACCCGATCTCCAGCGCGGAGGGTCTGGCGCTGATGCGCCTGGCCGAAGCGCTGCTGCGGGTGCCGGACGCCGAGACGGCGATTGCACTGACCGCCGACCAGCTCGGCAAGGCCGATTTCGCCTCTGCCTCCGGCGGCCCGCACAAGATGCTCGCCAATCTCTCGGCCAGCGCGATCGCGCTGTCGAAGAAGTTCCTTCCCGAGAACGACGCGGAGAGCGGCATCCTGAGGCGCCTGGGGGCACAGACCGTGGTCGCCGCGACGGTGCGCGCGATCCAGTTGCTCGGCCGCCAGTTCGTGCTCGGCCGGTCGATCAGCGAGGCGATGGGCGAAGCGTCGAGCGCGCGCAGGGACCTGCGTGCGCTGCGCTTCAGCTACGACATGCTCGGCGAAGGCGCGCGCACCGAGGCGGACGCCGAGCACTACCTCGCGTCCTACCTGAACGCGATCCGAGCCATCGCGAACGGCCGCGCGGCCGAGAGTCCGGAAAGCGCCGACGGCATCTCGATCAAGCTCAGCGCGCTGTTCTCGCGCTACGAAGACGCGCAGCGCGAGCGCGTCTTCGCCGAACTGCTGCCGCGCGTCTGGCAGCTGATCGAACTGGCCGCCAACGCGAATCTCAACCTGACGATCGACGCCGAGGAAAGCGACCGCCTCGAACTCTCGCTCGACGTGCTCGACGCGCTGGCCCGGCGCATCGCACGCGAGTTCCCGCAGTGGCGCGGCTTCGGGCTGGCCGTGCAGGCCTACCAGACGCGCGCGCTGCAGGTCGTCGACGAGGTCGCACGCATGGCGCGCGCGAACCGCCTGCGCTTCATGGTGCGCCTGGTCAAGGGCGCGTACTGGGACGGCGAGATCAAGCGCGCCCAGGAGCTCGGCCTGTCGGGCTACCCGGTGTTCACGCACAAGCACCACACCGACATCTCGTACCTGGCCTGCGCGCGCGCGCTGATCGGGCACGCCGACGTGATCTACCCGCAGTTCGCGACGCACAACGCCGGCACCATCGCCGCGATCGTCGGCATGGCGAAGGCAGCGAACGCGACGTACGAGCTGCAGCGCCTGCACGGCATGGGCGAAGGCGTGTACCGCGAGGTGATGCGCGACACCGCCATCCCGGTGCGCGTGTACGCACCGGTCGGCGAGCACCGCGACCTGCTCGCCTACCTGGTGCGCCGGCTGCTGGAGAACGGCGCGAACTCATCGTTCGTGCACCAGCTGTCCGATGAATCGGTCGATGTCGAGGCGCTGCTGGCGTCACCGCTGGTGCCGGCCGACGCCGTCGGCATCGCGCCGCCGGTCGCGCTGTACGGCTGGAACGGCGCGACCGGCCGCGCCAATTCGAGCGGGGTCGACCTCAGCTGCCTGGCGCAGCGCGCGCCGCTGGATCGCGCGCTGGCCGCCGCGACCGTAACGGCCGTCGCCGAAGCGAGCGCTGACTACGTCGGCGCCGCGATGCAGCGCCTGCACGCCGGCTTCGAGGCCTGGAACCGGACGCCGCTGCCGCAGCGCGCGGCCGCACTGCGCCGCGCCGCCGACGCGCTCGACGCGCGGCTGCCGGAGTTCTGCGGTCTGCTCGTGAAGGAGGCGCACAAGACCCTGGGCGATTGCGTCGCCGAGGTGCGCGAGGCGGTCGACTTCTGCCGCTATTACGCCGACCAGGCCGAGCTGCGCCTGGCCTCGCAGGTGCTGCCGGGCCCGACCGGCGAGAGCAACGAGCTGCACCTGCACGGCCGCGGCGTGTTCGTCTGCATCAGCCCGTGGAACTTCCCGCTCGCGATCTTCGCGGGCCAGGTGGTCGCCGCGCTGGTCGCCGGCAACGCCGTCGCGGCGAAACCGGCCGAGCAGACGCCGGCGGTCGCGCAGCGCTTCGTCGAACTGCTGTACGCCGCCGGTGTGCCCGGCGAAGCGCTGGCGCTGCTGCACGGCCCCGGCGAGACCGTCGGCGCCGCGCTCGTCGCCGATGCGCGCACCGCCGGCGTCTGCTTCACCGGCTCGACCGCGGTCGCGAAGCTCATCAACCGCGCGCTCGCGGCGAAGGACGGCGCGATCGTCCCGCTGATCGCCGAAACCGGTGGCATCAACGCGATGATCGTCGACAGCAGCGCGCTGCCCGAGCAGGTCGTCGACGCCGTCGTGCAGAGCGCGTTCCGCTCGGCCGGCCAGCGCTGCTCGGCGTTGCGGCTGCTGTGCGTGCACGAGGGCGTCGCCGACAACGTGATCGCGATGATCCGCGGCGCCTTGCGGGAGCTCAACGTCGGCGACCCCGCGCTGCTCGCCACCGACGTCGGCCCGGTGGTCGACGCCGAGGCCTTCGACGGCATCGGCGCCCACATCGCGCGGCTGCGTGCGCAGGCCAGGCTGATCGGCGAGGCGCCGGTGGCTTCCACCTTCGCGCGCCTGATCGCACCCGTCGCATTCGAGGTCGAGCGCATCGCCGACGTGACGCAGGAGGTGTTCGGCCCGGTGCTGCACGTCGTGCGCTGGGGCGGCGACGTGGACGCCGTGATCCGGCAGATCAACGCGCTCGGCTACGGCCTGACGCTGGGCATCCAGACGCGCATCGATTCGCGTGCGCTGCGCCTGGCCGCGGCGGCGCGCATCGGCAACGTCTACGTGAACCGCAACATGATCGGCGCGGTCGTCGGCGTCCAGCCCTTCGGCGGCGAAGGCCTGTCGGGCACCGGCCCGAAGGCCGGCGGGCCGCATTACCTTTACCGCTTCTGCGCCGAACAGGCGCTGACGATCAACACCGCGGCCGCCGGCGGCAACGCGGCGCTGCTCGCGGCGTCGCACTGAGGCGCACGGCGTCTCAGTCACCGTCCCACAGACCGTGGCGCCGGTGCCAGTCTTCGAGCGATTCGTCGGGCATCTGATCGAAGCGGACGTGCCCCGGCCCGGCCGGCACCTCGACCCAGCGCGGCGCCCAGGCCAGGCCGATCTGCACGACCTCGGGCGGCTTCGGCAGCGGCGTGTCGATCGCCGAGGCGTGCGGGTGCACCAGCTCGGGCCAGCGCGGGTCCCACGCCCACAGCGGGCTGCCGCACTTCAGGCAGAAGTGGCGCGCGGCCGGCGAGCGCGTCGCGCGCTTGCCGGGCTCGCGCATCAGCGCGTGGTACACGCCAAGGTGCTTGCGACCGCGCACGGTCAAGGTCGCGGCGTCGCCGCCGAGGTTGATCGCGAAGCCGCCGCTGCCCGCCGTCTTGCGGCAGATCGAGCAGTGGCAATGCATGAACGGCACCGGGCTCGGCGATTCGAGGCTGAAGCGAATCGCACCGCAGTGGCAGGAACCTTCGAGGTGCATCAGATCTCCTTGGCGCACGATGCGTAAACTCGTCGCATGAGCATGATCGCACCCCCGCCATGAACACCCCGGTTCTCGCATTCATCGGCGGCGGCAACATGGCCAGCGCGATCATCGGCGGCCTGCTGAAGAGCGGCCGCGCGGCCGCGTCGATCCTCGTCGTCGACCCGGGCGAGGCACAGCGCGCGAAGCTGGCTTCCGAATTCGGCGTGCGCACGCTGGCCGCCGCCGACGCGTCGCTCGCGACTGCCGCGACCGTCGTCTGGGCCGTCAAGCCGCAGTTCTTCCAGGCCGCGGCGGCACCCTGCGCGGCGCACGTCGGCGCGGCGCTGCACCTGAGCGTGATGGCCGGCATCCGCAGCGACGCGATCGCGCGCGCGACCGGCGCCGCGCGCATCGTGCGGGCGATGCCGAACACGCCCGCGCTGATCGGCCAGGGCATCGCCGGGCTCTACGCGCGCGACGCCGTCACCGCGGCCGATCGCGCCGAGGTCGAGGCGGTGCTCGCGCCGACCGGCCGCACGCTGTGGGTCGCACGCGAGGAGGATCTCGACGCCGTCACCGCGCTGTCGGGCTCGGGCCCGGCCTACGTCTTCTACTTCGTCGAGGCGATGATGCAGGCGGCGCGCGAGATGGGCCTGAGCGATGAACAGGGCAAGCAGCTTGCGCTCGCGACCTTCGCCGGCGCGACCGCGCTGGCGCAGGCCTCCGACGAGCCGCCGGCACTGCTGCGCGAGCGCGTCACGTCCAAGGGCGGCACGACCCACGCGGCACTGAGCGCGCTCGACGCAAGCGGCGTGCGGGCTGCGTTCGTGCATGCGCTGAAGGCGGCGCAGCAGCGCGCCCGCGAACTCGGCGACGAATTCGGCGCCTGAGGCCGCCCGGCGGCGATGCCGCGATCGGCGGCATCCCATGCAAAGCCCGCATGGGGGTCGAGCGCCATTTCGCACATCGGCGGGTCTACAGTCTCGGCCCATGCAGGTCACCGAGCCGCCGTGCATCACGAGTGCACGCCGGGCGCGGCAGGTCCGAGCATGAAACCCACCACATCGAGACGACCATGAGCTACCTCTCCTACGTCAGCCAGAAGGGCGACACCGCCTGGGACACCTACCTCTCGCAAGTCGACCGCGTGCTGCCCTACCTGGGCCACCTCGCGCGCTGGTCCGAGACGCTGAAGCACCCGAAGCGCATCCTGATCGTCGACGTGCCGATCGAGCTCGACAACGGCGACGTGGCCCACTTCGAGGGCTACCGCGTGCAGCACAACCTGAGCCGCGGGCCGGGCAAGGGCGGCGTGCGCTTCCACCCCGACGTGACGCTCGAGGAGGTGATGGCACTCGCAGCCTGGATGACGGTCAAGTGCGCCGCGGTGAACCTGCCCTACGGTGGCGCCAAGGGCGGCATCCGCGTCGACCCGAAGAAGCTGTCGCTGAAGGAGCTCGAGCGCATGACGCGGCGCTACACCAGCGAGATCGGCATCATCATCGGCCCGCAGCGCGACATCCCCGCGCCCGATGTCAACACCAATGGCCAGATCATGGCCTGGATGATGGACACCTACTCGATGAACACCGGCACCACCGCCACCGGTGTCGTCACCGGCAAGCCGCTGCACCTGGGCGGCTCGCTCGGGCGCGTCAAGGCGACCGGCCGCGGCGTGTTCGTCACCGGCCGCGAGGCGGCGCGCCGCCTCGGCCTGAACCTCGAGGGCGCGCGCCTCGCGGTGCAGGGCATGGGCAATGTCGGCGGCGCGGCGGCCGAGCTGTTCGTGCAGGCCGGCGCCAGGCTGGTCGCGGTGCAGGACCACACCGGCACGCTCGCGAACCCGAAGGGCTTCGACATCGCCGACACGATGTCGACCTTGCACCGCGACGGCGGCATCGCCAACTACAAGGGCGCCGAACGCATCGCCGACGAGGAGTTCTGGGACGTCGACTGCGACATCCTGATCCCGGCCGCGCTCGAATCGCAGATCACCGCGGCGCGCGCGCGCCGCATCAAGGCCAAACTGATCCTCGAGGGCGCGAACGGCCCCACGCTGCCCGACGCCGACGACGTGCTGACCGAGCGCGGCGTGCTCGTCGTGCCCGACGTGATCTGCAACGCCGGCGGCGTGACCGTCAGCTACTTCGAGTGGGTGCAGGACTTCTCCAGCTTCTTCTGGAGCGAGGACGAGATCAACGTGCGCATGGACAAGATCATGGTCGACGCGCTGAAGAAGATCTGGGACACCGCCGATCGCCACAAGATCAGCCTGCGCACCGCGACCTTCGCGGTCGCCTGCGAGCGCATCCTCACGGCGCGCGAGGAGCGCGGCCTCTATCCGTGAACCGACGCGCGCAGCGCCTGGTCGGCGACCACGCCTGCGAACACCACGAAGCCGACCCAGTGGTTGAGCCGGAACGCGCGGAAGCACCCCTCGCGCGAGCGGTCGCGGATCAGCGTGAAGTGCCACGCCGCGATCAGCGCCGCCGCGCCCAGCCCGGCGAAGTAGGGCCAGCCCAGGTGCAGTTGCGCGCCCAGCACGCCCCAGATCGCGATGTACACGCCATAGAACAGCATCACGCCGGCCACGTCGAGGCGGCCGAGCGTGATCGCCGAGGTCTGGATGCCGATGCGCAGGTCGTCGTCGCGGTCCACCATCGCGTACTCGGTGTCGTAGGCCAGCACCCAGAACAGGTTGCCGATCAGCAGCCACCAGGCCAGCGCCGGCACCTCCTGCCGGACCGCGGCGAACGCCATCGGGATGCCGAAGCTGAAGGCCACGCCGAGCACCGCCTGCGGCATCGAGAAGAAGCGCTTCGTGAACGGGTAGACGATGCTGACGGCGAGCGCGGCGACGCTCCACGCGATCGTGGTCGCGTTGGTCGTCAGCACCAGCGCGAACGCCAGCAGCGCGAGCACGGCGCCCAGGCCGAGCGCTTCGCGCACGCCGACCGCGCCGCTCGTCACCGGCCGCTGCGCGGTGCGCTTGACGTGCTTGTCGAAATCGCGGTCGGCGACATCGTTGACCGCGCAGCCGGCGCTGCGCATCAGGAAGGTGCCGAGCACGAACACCGCAAGCAGGTGCCAGCCGGGGAAGCCGCCGGCGGCGATCCACAGCGCCGCCAGCGTCGGCCACAGCAGCAGGTAGCTGCCGGCCGGCCGGCGCCAGCGGATCAGGTCGAGGTACAGCGCCAGGCGCGCACGCGGCGGCGCCTCGGGCACGCCGGGAGTCGCCACCACCATCAGGCCGTCATCACGACCCGCCCGAAGGCGTGCCGCCCCTCGATGTAGGCATGCGCCTGCGTCGCCTCGGCGAGCGGGAACACGCGCGCGATCTCGACCCGCAGCTCGCCGCTCGCGACCCGCTCCAGGCACTGCGCCACCAGCGCGTGGGCGCGCGGGTATTCGTTCTGCAGCGCGGTGGCGAACAGCACGCCGTGCAGCGTGTTGTTGCGGGCCCAGAGCGAGAATGCGCTGATCGCCGAGCCGCCGCGCCCGGCGATGCCCACGCTGACGAGCCGGCCACGCCAGCCCAGCACGTGCACGCTGTCGGCCAGCGTCTTGCCGCCGACGCTGTCAACCACCACATCGACGCCGCGCTTGGCCGTCAGCGCGAGCACCTCGGCGACAAAATCCTGCTCGACGTAGTTGACGCCGTGGTCCAGGCCGAAGGCCTTCAATCGTTCGAGCTTGTCGGCGCTCGACGCGGTCGCGATCACGGTCGCGCCGGCGCGCTTGGCGAGCTGGATCGCCGCCATGCCGACACCGCCGGAGCCGGCATGGATCAGGACCGTCTGCCCGGCCTGCAGGCCGCCGGCGTTGAACAGGCAGTCGTGCGCCGTCGCGAACGCCACCGGCACGCAGGCCGCAGCCTGCGTCGACAGGCCGGGCGGGATCGGCCACGCGGTGGCCGCCGGCACCGCACGCCGGGTCGCATGCGATCCGTTCGCCGCGAGCGTGACGACCCGGTCGCCGACGGCATGGTCCTTCACCCGGCCGCCGACCTCTCGGACCGTGCCGGCCGCGATGTAGCCGACCACGTGCGCCGCGCTCGTCGGCGGCGTCATCAGCCGCGCCAGCAGGTCGCCGCCTTCGATCGAGACGGTCTCGACATCGATCACGATGCCGTCGTCGGCACACACCGGGTCGGGCAGTTCCTCGTAGACCAGCTCTTCGGGGCCGCCGTTGCGGTGGATCACAGCTGCTTTCATCGATCGTCTCCGGGCAGGGGGTCCGCGCGGCGCGCGCGTCGAGGCGGCGATTGTCGCCCGCGGCTATTGCGTGCGCAGCGCCTTCAGGCGGTCGAGCTTGCCGGCGTAGAGGTCGTGGTCCTTGCGCGTCGTGCTCACGTCCATCGCACGCTTCAGGTGGATGGTCGCGCGCTCGGCATCGTTCAGCTGCATGTACGTGACCGCCAGCCAATACTCGAACTCGTGGTTATAAGGCGCACGCTCGACCTCCTTGGCGAACAGGCGCCGCGCGGTTTCGTAGCGGCCTTCGTGCAGCGCCGCCATGCCCTGGTGGAAGTAGCTGAACGGCGGGTGCGGGTCGAGCTGGGCGAGGCGTTGCGCCAGCGCTTCGGCCTCGTCGGTGCGGCCGAGGTCGCGCAGCGCGAGCACGCGATTCGACATCGCGTAGAGGTTGTCGGGCTCGCGCACCGCGACGCGCCGCAGCACCGCCTCGGACCACTCGGGCCGGTGCCGATTGCGGTAGACGACCCCCAGCGTCACGTAGGCACTGAGCAGTTCCGGGTCGGTGCGCAGGGCCTCCCGAGCCCACCAGTAGGCGGCGCCGACCTGGCCCTGCGCCAGCGATTCGACGGCCCGGTTGTTCAGGTACATCGCCACCACGGTGCGCTCCTCCACCTCGCGCGTCTCCAAGGCCTGCGCGTCGCGCGGCGGCAGGAAGTCAACGACGAGCGGGCGCTCCAGGAAGGCCATCGCCACGCGCGGCACGTTGTCCTCCAGCATCAGGTTCACGTGGCCGACCCCGATGTAGAGGTTGTCGGCGCGGTCCCACGCTTCCTCGCCGACGACGACCTGGTAGTGCACCGTCAGACCGAGTTCCTTGGCGAAGGCCGCGGTCATCAGCACCAGCGCCATGCAGTTGCCCGAGCGCGCATCGAATGCCTCGGAGGCGGTGCGCGTGATCGCCGCGTCGTACTCGAGCTTGAGGTCGCCACGGTACAGCGCGTCGATCAGCTGGCGCCGGCGGTCGCCCGATTGCCAGCGACCGACCAGCTTCGATGCGAGGTAGTGCTTCATCGCCGGGCTCGGCGCCAGTGCCGCGCCGGGGTCGATCGGGGCCGCGGGCGCTTCGAAGGCCGCGTCGTGGAACAGGTCCGCAGCAGGAGGCATCGGCGGCCGGCTCGCGCAGCTGGCGAGCAGCGTGCCAAGGATCAGGGCAGCCAGGATCTTCATCGCGCCTCCTCGTGACCAGCCGGCCACCCGCCGGGGTCTGGAGGGCGCGGCGGGCGGCCCAGGCCGCCATCGTAGCGCCGATCAGGCGTCGAGTTGCTTCTGGAACACCAGCCCCGCGTGCTCGCGCAAGGCATGGAACCTGATCTTTGGCCAGTTCGCCTCGATCGCGCGCAGCTCGGGCGCGTACTCCACCAGCACGGTCGGCGCATCGACCGCGTCGTAGGCGACGCGGTGCGCGTTGGCGTCGATGAAGCGCTGCAGTTCCTTGGCGCCGCCGTCCTCCTCGCTGCAGGTGACCCAGCGCGCGACCTGGAACCGGCTCGGCGCGATCCGCGCCTTCACGCCGTACTCGTGTTCGAGCCGGTGCGCGACGACCTCGAACTGCAGCTGCCCGACCGCGCCCAGCAGCAGCACCGAGCCCGCGACCGGCCGGAACACCTGGATCGCGCCCTCCTCGCCGAGCTGGATCAGCCCGGCCTTGAGCTGCTTGGTGCGCAGCGGGTCGGCGACCTCGACCGTGCGGAACATCTCGGGCGCGAAGAACGGCAGCCCGGTGTACTGCAGGGTCTCGCCTTCGGTCAGCGTGTCGCCGAGCTGCAGCACGCCGTGGTTCGGGATGCCGATGATGTCGCCGGCAAAGGCCTCGTCGAGCAGTTCGCGGCGCTGGCTGAGAAACGACACGACGGTGTTCGGCCGCATCTCCTTGCCCGAGCGCGTGACCCTGATGCGCATGCCGCGCTTGAAGTGGCCGCTCGCGACGCGCACGAATGCGATCCGGTCGCGGTGTGCCGGGTCCATGTTGGCCTGGATCTTGAAGACGACGCCGGTCAGCTTGGGCTCGTCCGGCTGGACCTCGCGCTGGATCGCCATGCGCGGGCCCGGCGACGGTGCGAGGTCGACCAGCGCATCGAGCACTTCCTGGACGCCGAAGTTGTTGACCGCCGAGCCGAAGAACATCGGCGTCTGGTGGCCGGCGAGGAAGGCGGCGCGATCGAACGGCGGCGCGGCGTCGCGCAGCAGCTCGATCTCGCTCTTCGACTGCTCGTACTGCATGCCGAAGCGCGCCGGATAGGCCGGGTTGTCCAGGCCGTCGAGAAACTCCTCGCCGTGGTTCGCTTCTGCGCCGCCGAACAGCCGCATGCGCTTCTCGCGCAGGTCCATCACGCCATGAAAGGCCTTGCCCATGCCGACCGGCCAGGTGAACGGCACGACCTCCATGCCGAGCTCGCGCTCGATCTCGTCCATCAGCGCCATCGGCTCCTGCACCTCGCGGTCCATCTTGTTGACGAAGGTCAGGATCGGTGTGTTGCGGGCACGGCAGACCTGCAACAGGCGCCGCGTCTGCGGCTCGACGCCGTTGGCCGCGTCGATCACCATCAGCGCCGCGTCGACCGCGGTCAGCACGCGGTAGGTGTCTTCCGAGAAATCCTGGTGGCCCGGCGTGTCGAGCAGGTTGATCACGCAGTCGCGGTATTCCATCTGCATCACGCTGGAGGCGACCGAGATGCCGCGCTGCTTCTCGATTTCCATCCAGTCGCTGGTGGCGTGGCGGCTCGCCTTGCGCGCCTTCACGCTGCCGGCGATCTGGATCGCGCCGCTGAACAGCAGCAGCTTCTCGGTCAGCGTGGTCTTGCCGGCGTCGGGGTGGGAGATGATCGCGAAGGTGCGGCGGCGGCGGACTTCTTTGAGCAGGTCGGACATGCGTGCGCGGCCGATTCGGCGGGCCGCCTCCAGGGGACAACCCGCAATTATCGGCGGCGCACCGCCAACGCCGCCGCCTCAGCGTCGCAGCGGCCCGAAGTCCTCGCGCAGCCAGGCGTCGATCAGGTTCTTCTCGTACGCCAGGGGCTCGCCACGATGGTAGATGCCGTGCCCGAGGAAATCGATGTCGCGCAGCCGGCGCGACCCCTCCTTCAGCACCGCGCCCTGCGCCGAGACGAGCTGGAACACCAGGTCGATGCGGGGCGGCGTCGTGCTGCGCACGAAGCGCACGTCCGACCACCGGCCCGGGCGCCAGGGCTCGAGCACGCCGGCACGCTGCACGTCGGTGATCGTCACCAGCAGGCGCTGGCCGTCGGGCACGACACGCGACGCGTGCTGCGCGACGTAGCGGCCGAGCTCGTCCAGCCATTCGCGGCGTTCGTTGGGGCTGCGATCCATCTCGGTGAAGCCGGCCGGGTTGCGGAAGCTCACCTCGGCGCGCTCGGCGCTCGCCACGGCGCCGGGCGCGGCCGACACCGCGCTCGCCGCCCCGAGCAGCGCCACGCCGAGTGCACGGCCCAGCGCCGCAACCAACGCAGCCCTTGTGATCGTGTTAATGGCCTGGTCCTTTCGCGACGTGTCAGCGCGGCCAGGTCGAGTCACTGCGCTGGCACGAAGGGCCGCACCACGTCCAGCAGCCTCGCAACATACGCCTCTTTCTCGCCGACCGGCGCCGCGTGGTGCAAAGCCCGCGCCGCCGCGTCGAAACCGGCGCCGCGCACCATCAGCCAGGCCGCCAGGTACTGCGAGGCCAGGCAGCCACCGGCCGTGGCGATCGGGCCACGCGCATGGAACGGCGCATCCTCGACGCGCACGCCGGCCTCGAGCAGCCAGGGCTTGGTCGTGAGGTCGGTGCAGGCCGGCATGTCGGCGAGCAGGCCCAGCCGCGCCAGCAGCAGCGCCCCCGAGCACTGCGCGCCGATCAATTGGCGCACCGGGTCGAGCTGCAGCCGGTCGAGCACCGCGCCGCGCCGGCCGTAGTCGGCGGCGATCGCGCGTGTGTACAGGCCACTGCCGAAGATCACCGCGTCGGCCTCGTTCGCGAACTCGAGCGGCTGCTGCGCCTGCACCGTGACGCCGTTCATCGACGTGACGTGCGTGCTCGGGCTCGCGATCTCGGCCTTCCAGCCCTCGGCGCCGAGCCGGTTCAGCAGCCCGAGCGCGATGAACGAGTCGAGCTCGTTGAAGCCGTCGAAGGTGAGGATGGCGACGCGCATACCGTGCCCGCTACTCTTCGAGCAGCGAGCGCAGCATCCAGGCGGTCTGCTCGTGGACGGTCAGGCGTTGCGTCAACAGGTCGGCGGTGGGCTCGTCGCCGGCCTTGTCGGCGAGCGGGAAGATGCTGCGTGCGGTGCGCGCCACGGCTTCGTGGCCCTCGACCAGGATGCGCACCATCTCGAGTGCCTTCGGCGGCGTCGCCGGCGCGTCCTTGATCGACGCGAGCGCGCCGAACTGCGCGTACGAGCCCGGCGCCGCGTGGCCCAGCGAGCGGATGCGCTCGGCCACCGGGTCGACGGCGTTCCACAGCTCGGTGTACTGCGTCATGAACATGGTGTGCAGCGTGTTGAACATCGGCCCCGTCACGTTCCAGTGGAAGTTGTGCGTGGTCAGGTACAGCGTGTAGGTGTCGGCCAGCAGGCGGCTCAGGCCGGCCGCGATGGCGCCGCGATCCTTCTCGCTGATGCCGATGTTGATCGCGGCACCGCGCGCCGCGGCGGCGGGCTTTTGCTTCTTTGCCATCGAGAGCTCCTTGGGAGACAGATCACGCAACTGTAGCGAAGCCGCGCCACCCGGCGGAAGCCGGCTCACGCCAAGTCGTAGCGGTCGAGGTTCATCACCTTGTTCCAGGCCGCCACGAAGTCACGCACGAACACCGGCTGCGAGTCGCTGCTGGCATAGACCTCGGCGAGCGCCCGGAGCTGCGCGTTGGAGCCGAACAGCAGATCGACGACTGTGGCGGTGAACCTGAGCTCGCCGGTCTGCCGCTTGCGCCCTTCCAGCACGAACTCGGCATCGGCGGACTTCTGCCACTGGGTGTTCATGTCGAGCAGCTTGACGAAGAAGTCGTTGGTCAGCTCGCCGGTGCGCTCGGTGAAGACACCGTGCCTGGCCTGCCCGACGTTCGCGCCCAGCGCGCGCAGGCCGCCGATCAGCACCGTCATCTCGGGCGCGGTCAGCGTCAACAGGTTCGCCTTGTCGATGAGCAGCTCGGCCACCGCGGCTTCGTGCCCCTTGCGCACGTAGTTGCGGAAGCCGTCGGCCACCGGCTCCAGCGGCGCGAAGGAGGCCGCGTCGGTCTGCGCCTGCGAGGCGTCGGTGCGGCCCGGCGCGAACGGAACGGTGACCTCGTGGCCGGCCTTCTTCGCGGCGGCCTCGACGGCAGCACAACCGCCCAGCACGATCAGATCGGCCAGCGAGATCTTCTTGCCGCCGGCCTGCGCGGCGTTGAACTCCTGCTGAACGGCTTGGAGCTTCGCCAGGACCTTCGCCAGTTCTGCCGGCTGGTTGACCTCCCAATCCTTCTGCGGTGCCAGGCGGATGCGAGCGCCGTTGGCGCCGCCGCGCTTGTCGCTGCCGCGGAAGGTCGAGGCCGAGGCCCAGGCGGTCGCGACCAGCTGCGAGGTGGTCAGACCCGAGGCGAGGATCCTCGCCTTCAGCGCGGCCACATCCTTCTCGTCGACCAGCGGGTGGTCGACGGCCGGCACGCGGTCCTGCCAGAGCAGCTCTTCCTTCGGCACCAGCGGGCCGAGGTAGCGGGCGATCGGGCCCATGTCGCGGTGCGTGAGCTTGAACCAGGCGCGGGCGAACGCATCGGCGAACTGCTGCGGGTTGTGCATGAAGCGGCGCGAGATCTTCTCGTAGGCGGGGTCCATGCGCATCGCCAAGTCGGCCGTCGTCATCATCGGGGCGTGGCGCTTTGCGGGATCGTGCGCGTCGGGCACGGTGCCGTCACCGGTGCTGCCCACGGGCTTCCACTGGTGCGCACCGGCCGGGCTCCTGGTCAGCTCCCATTCGTAGCCGAACAGGTTCTCGAAGTAACCGTTGTCCCACTTGATCGGGTTCTTGGTCCAGGCGCCCTCGATGCCGCTGGTGAACGCGTGCACGCCGTGGCCGGTCCCGAAGTTGTTGATCCAGCCCAGGCCCATGTGTTCGACGCCCGCGCGCTCGGGTTCGACGCCGATGTACTTCACGTCGACCGCGCCGTGGCACTTGCCGAACGTGTGGCCGCCGGCGGTCAGCGCCACGGTCTCCTCGTCGTTCATCGCCATGCGGGCGAAGGTCTCGCGGATGTCGCGCGCCGAACCGAGCGGGTCGGGCTTGCCGTTCGGGCCCTCCGGGTTGACGTAGATCAGGCCCATCTGGACCGCGGCGAGCGGGTTCGCCAGCTCGCGGTCGCCGCTGTAGCGCTCGTCGCCCAGCCAGGTGGTTTCCGAGCCCCAGTTGATGTCCTGCGGCTCCCAGACATCCGGGCGGCCACCGCCGAAGCCGAAGGTCTTGAAGCCCATCGACTCCATCGCGACGTTGCCGGTCAGGATGAACAGGTCCGCCCACGACAGCTTGCGGCCGTACTTCTGCTTGATCGGCCACAGCAGGCGGCGTGCCTTGTCGAGATTGCCGTTGTCCGGCCAGCTGTTGAGCGGCGCGAAGCGCTGCTCGCCGCTGCCGCTGCCGCCCCGGCCATCGGAGATGCGGTAGGTGCCCGCGGAGTGCCAGGCCATGCGCACGAAAAGCGGCCCGTAGTGACCGTAGTCCGCCGGCCACCAGAGCTGCGAGTCGGTCATCAGGGCATGCAGGTCCTGGATCACCGCGTTCAGGTCGAGGGTCTTGAACTCCGCGGCGTAGTCGAAGTCCGGGTCCATCGGGTTGGACAGCGCGGACTGCTGGTGCAGCAGGTCGAGGTTCAGCGCTTCGGGCCACCACGACGCGTTGGTCGTGCCCCGGGGTGCCGGTCTTCTGCCTGCGCCGCCCGTCACCGGGCACTTGGATTCGTCGGACATGCGTGTCTCCTGGGGTGGGTTGCTGCGATGCCGGTCAGTGTAAGGACGTGACATAGTCCATGCAAATTGATGTCGTCTATTCGATAGATAGATACGATTCAACGACGTCGGCCCGGAATCAACCCGGCCCCTCGTGCCGCAGGCTGTTGCCCAGCGCCGTCTTGCGCACGATCACCGCGAACGAATGCACCGGCGCCGCCTTCTCGGCGTCGAGCCGCCACAGGATGCCCGGCGTGCGGATCGGCGTCGGGCTCTCGATCGGGATCATCTGCAACCCGGTCAGCGCGGCCGGCACCGCGTTGATCGCGACGATCGCGCCGATCTGCGTGCGCAGCACCAGCCCGAGCATCGGCGCGATCGTCGACATCTCGGCCACGACCACCGGCTCGGCGCCGCCGGCCTTGAAGCACTCCTCGAGCAGCGTGCGCGTCGCGAAGTAGTCGGGCATCAGCACCAGCCGCTGCTGGTGCAGCTCGACCATGCGGATGCGCTTGCGCCCGGCCAGCGCGTGCGTGTCCGACACGACGAGCACCATCTCCTCGTTGTAGAGCGGCTCGAACCACAGGTCGGTCGGGCCGTTCGGGCGGTACGCGATGCCGATGTCGAGCTCGCCGGCGTGCAGCTTCGCGCCGATCTGGTCGGCCGAGAGCTCTTCGACGCGCACGCGCACGGTCGGGTGGCGCGCCAGGAATTGCGCGACGCACTCCGGGATCAGCCCGATGTTGAAGGTGTGCGTGGCGCCGATCCGCACCTCGCCGGTGAGGCCGTCGCCGCCCGGCTTGAGCATCGCGATCCCCTGGTCGACCTCCTTCAGCGCGCGCGTCGCGAACGCGAGGAACAGCTCGCCGGCCTCGGTCGTCACGACCTTCTTGCCGATCCGGTCGAACAGCGCCTGCCCGACCTCGTCCTCGAGCTGGCGGATCTGGTGCGACAAGGTCGACTGGGTCACGTGAACGCGGTCGGCGGCCTTCGTGAAGCTCAGGTATTCGGCCAGCGCCACGAAGTAACGCAGATGCCTGAGCTCCATGAAAACCCCCATGCCGAATCGATGCCATCGATCATAACGATGTGAATTCATCATTTCCGCGCCGACCCCGATCTCCCTAAGCTTCGCGTCCGGCCCATCGCACGGCCGCGTCCGGCAGAGAGAAGAGAACGGAGAGTCGCATGTCCGAATACAACCAGGAAAAGCTGACGCAGGACGTGCTGGACGCGTTCGCCGGCACCCCCGACCCGCGACTGCGCGAATTGATGACGGCACTGGTCAAGCACCTCCACGCGTTCGCCCGCGAAGTCGACCTGACACCGGCCGAATGGCTCGCCGGCCTGAAGTTTCTCGACGCCGTCGGCCAGATCTCGACCGAGCGGCGCCCCGAGTTCATCCTGCTGTCCGACACGCTGGGGCTGTCGATGATGGTGGTGTCGCTGCAGCAGGCGCGGGCGGGCGGCGGCGCCAAAGGCGCGACCCCGGCCACCGAGGCGACCGTCGAAGGCCCGTTCTACTGGCCCGGCGCGCCGGACCTGGCGCTGGGCAGCGACATCGGCGAAGGCGTGCCGGGCGAGCCGACCTTCTACATGGGCCGCGTCACCGACACCAACGGCGCACCGCTGGCCGGCGCGCTGCTCGACGTGTGGTCGGGCGACGGCGAGGGCAAGTACGACGTGCAGCTCAGCGCCGAGCCCAGCATGCGCGCGCGCGGCCGCTTCCGCACCGACGCCGAGGGCCGCTACTGGTTCTGGTCGATCCGGCCGTCGTACTACCCGATCCCCGACGACGGCCCGGTCGGCGACATGCTGCGCGCGACGAACCGCAGCATCCACCGGCCCGGCCACATCCACATGCAGGTGTCGGCACCGGGCCACGTGATGCTGACCACGCACATCTTCGTCGCCGGCAGCCCCTACATCGACCAGGACGCGGTGTTCGGCAAGCGCGACAGCCTGGTCGTCGACTTCGACCCGCACCCGCCGGGCAAGGCCCCGGACGGCCGCGAGATGAAGACGCCCTACCACTCGGCCAGCTTCGACTTCCGCCTCGTGCCGACGCCGGCCTGAACCCGCCGGCCACACCGCGCCCACCAGGATTTCCCATGAAGATCGGCAAGGCCACCGTTCCACGCACGTCCATCTGCACGTCGGACGAACACACCATCGTCGTGCGCGGGCGCGACCTGTCGAAGGAGCTGATCGGCAAGGTCTCGTTCGTCGAGCATTTCTACATGCTGCTGACCGGTCGTGCGCCGTCGGCCGGCGAGGCCGCCGTGCTCAACGCGACGCTGGTGGCGATCACCGAGCACGGCCTGGTGCCCAGCGTGCAGGCCGCGCGCATGACCTTCGCCGCGGCGCCGGATGCGATGCAGGGTGCGGTCGCGGCCGGGATCCTGGGCTGCGGCTCGGTCGTGCTCGGCTCGTCCGAGACGGCCGGGCGCATGTACAGCGAGATCGACGCGCTGGCGCAGGCCGGCACCGCACTCGATGCCGCCGCGTTGTCCGTGATGCAGGCCTGGCGTGCGGCCGGCAAGTCCATCCCCGGCTACGGCCATCCGCTGCACAAGGAGCGCGACGAACGCGTCGGCGCGCTGTTCGACGTGGCACGCGCGGCCGGCACCGACCTGCGTTTCGTCGCGATCGCCGAGGCCGTCGAGGCGCAGATGCCGGCGGTGCTCAAGAAGGACCTGAAGCTCAACGTCTCGGGTGCGATCCCCGCGGTGCTGCTCGGCGCGGGCTTCCCGGTGCAGGCCCTGAAGGGGGTGCCGATCCTCGCCCGCACGGCCGGGCTGATCGCGCACCTGTACGAGGAGATCCAGCAGCCGATCGGCTTCGCGCTGTCGTACCAGGCGACGCGCGAGATGGTCTACGACGGTGAGCTTCCGGCCGGCTTCGGAACGCACGAATGATCAAGGTTCTGCAGGGCCTGAAGGTCGTCGAGCAAGGGACGTTCATCACCGGCCCGGCCGCCGGCATGCTGCTCGGCGACCTCGGCGCGGACGTGATCAAGGTCGAGCAACCCAAGACCGGCGACCCGTTCCGCGCCTTCCAGGGCGGCCTGTACAGCCCGCACTTCCAGACCTACAACCGCAACAAGCGCAGCATCACGCTGGACACGAAGGACACGGCCGATCGCACCGTCTTCGACGCGCTGATCGGCGAGGCCGACGTCTACATCCAGAACTTCCGCCCGGGCGGGGCCGACAAGCTCGGCGCCGGCGAGCAGCGGCTGCGGGCGCTGAACCCGAAGCTGGTCTACTGCTCGATCAGCGGCTTCGGCGCGACCGGGCCGGCCGCGAATCGGCCCGCGTACGACACGGTCGCGCAGGCCGCCAGCGGCTTCCTGAACCTGCTCGTGAACCCCGAGAACCCGCGTGTCGTCGGCCCGGCGATCGCCGATTCGCTGACCGGCTTCTACGCCGCCTACGGTGTGCTGGGCGCGCTGGTCGAGCGCGGGCGCACCGGGGTGGGCCGCACGGTCGAGGTCTCGATGCTGGAGGCGATGGCGCACTTCAACCTCGACGCGTTCACGCACTTCTTCCAGGCGAACGAGGTGATGGGGCCGTACAGCCGGCCGAGCGTGTCGCAGTCGTACGTGCTCGAGTGCGCGGACGGCAAGTGGATCGCGCTGCACATGTCCTCGCCCGAGAAGTTCTGGCAGGGCCTGGCGAGCGCGATCGAGCAGCCCGACCTGTTCAGCGACGAACGCTTCGCGACGCGCGACGCGCGCATCGCACACCAGGAGACGCTGATCGAGCTGCTGGGCACGCGCTTCAAGCGCCGCACCCGCGACGACTGGTGCACGCGGCTGCAGCGCGAGGACGTGCCGCACGCGCCGATGTACGACACCAGCGAAGCCCTCGAGGACCCGCAGGCGATTCACCTGCAGCTGACGGCGCAGGCCGAGCACCCGGTGATGGGCCTGTTCCGCACCGTGCGGTCGCCGGTCTCGTTCGACGGCCAGCGCGCGCTCGACGTGCGGCCGCCGCCGACCCTGGGCGAGCACAGCGCCGAGATCCGCGCCGCGCTGCAGCGCTCGCACCCCGGAGCCCTCGCATGAACCGACGCCGCCTGATCGCCGCCAGCCTGCTGGCCCTGGCCGGCGCCAGTCATGGGCAGGAGAACAACGGCCCGATCAGGATGGTCGTGCCGTTCGGCCCGGGCACGACCACCGACACCGTGTCGCGGGTCGTCGCCGAGGCGCTCGGCAGGAGCCTGCACCAGAGCGTCATCGTCGACAACCGCGCCGGTGCGGGCGGTTCGGTCGGCAGCGACCAGGTCGCCAAGGCCGCACCCGACGGCAAGACGCTGGTGATGGGCACCGTCGGCACGCACGCCATCAACGCGGCGCTGTTCCGCAAGCTCCCCTACGACCCGCTGCGCGATTTCGCGCCGGTCGCGTTCATCGGCTACACGCCGACGCTGCTGGTGGTCGGTGCGAACTCGCCCGTCAAGTCGCTGAAGGACCTGGCCGCGCTCGCCGCGCGCCCCGAAGGCGTGACCTTCGCGTCGGCCGGCAACGGCACTTCCGGCCATCTCGCGGGCGAGTTGCTCGCGCAGCGCCTGGGCGGCCGGATGATCCACGTGCCCTACAAGGAGGGCGCGGTCGCGGTGACCAGCGTGATGTCGGGCCAGGCCGATTTGATGTTCTACCACCCGGCGGCCGTGATGCCGCTGATCCGGGCCGGCAAGCTGCGCGCGCTGGCGGCCAGCAGCGCGGTGCGCAGCGCCGCCGCGAGCGACGTGCCGACGCTGATGGAGCTGGGCGTCAAGGACTTCGACCTCGTCGCGTGGTTCATGCTCTACGCACCGGCTGCCACCCCGCCGGCGGTGCTCGCGCAGCTGCGCGACGGCGCCGCCGCCGCGCTGGGCCAGCCCGATGTCGCCGCGCGTCTGCGCGACCAGGGCATCGAGCAGCGTGCGATGCGCGCCGACGAGATGGTCCCGTTCAACAAGCTCGAGCTCGTCAAGTGGGCCGAGCTGGTGAAGCGCTCCGGTGCGCAGGTCGATTGATCCAAAACAGTAGAAGGAGACATGCCGATGAACACCTCGAACCTCAGCCGCCGCAGCGCGGTCGCCGCCACGCTGCTGGGCCTGACGGGCCTGGCTTTCGCCCAGCCTGCCGGGCAGCCGATCCGCATCGGCAGCACGCTCGCGCTGACCGGGCCGCTGTCGGCCACGGCCCAGATCCACAGATTGGTCGGCGAGATCTACGTCGAGCAGGCGAACAAGCGCGGCGGCTGGCTCGGCCGCCCGATCGAGTGGATCGTGAAGGACGATCAATCCAAGCCCGACCTCGCGCGCACCTTGTACGAGCAGCTCGTCACCGCCGACAAGGTCGACCTGCTGATGGGCCCGTACGCGACCGGCGCGATCCTGTCGGCGATGGGCGTGGCGCAGCGCTACAACAAGGTGCTGGTGCACCACACGCTGGGCATTCCGTCGCTGGCCAAGTACGACCTGCAGTTCCCGGCCTGGTCGCTCGGTTCCGACCCGGCCACCACCGTGCCGAACACCGTGTTCGACGCGCTCGCCGCCGGCCCGAAGCCGCCGAAGACCGTCGCCGTCGTGACGAGCAAGTTCCCGTCGATCCAGTTCATGACCGCCGGCGCGCGCGAGGTGATGAAGAAGCGCGGCCTGACCGAGGTGCTGTTCCTCGAATGGGACTTCGGCAACCGCGACTTCGGCCCGATCGCCAACCGCATCAAGGACGCCAAGCCCGACTTCGTCTGGGTCGGTGCGATCGGCCTGGACGGCAACCTGCTGCTCGATGCGATGAAGAAAATCGACTACGTGCCGCCGCAGCACTTCTATCTCTATCCCTCGCCATCCCAGCTGGTCTCGCTGCCCGAGGCGAAGAACGCACTGTCGGTGACGATCTTCGAGGAGCAGCCGCCATTCACGTCGAACACCGGCGCGGCCGAGTTCATCAAGCTGTACCACGAGCGCGCCGCCAAGGCCGGCCTCGCCGATCCGACGGTCGAGACGCAGGCCGCGGCGTCGTACACCGCCTGGCAGATCCTCGAGGCCGGCGTCACCGCGACCAAGAGCCTGGACGACAAGAAGATCGGCGAGTGGCTGAAGGCGAACAAGGTCGACACGCTGCAAGGCAAGCTGCGCTTCAACGGCCCCGGCAACTTCGGCGACGACCTGATGCGCGTCAAGCAGGTGCAGAACGGCCACTGGGTCGTGGTCTGGCCGAAGGAAGTGACCTCCGGCGGCGCCAAGCTCCTGGCCCCCTGAGCGGCCGCGTCGGCACCGCATGTCGGCATTCTCGCTGCCAAGCGCCACGCTGCTGGCGCAGAGCATCCTGTCCGGCGTCTTTGTCGGCGCGCTGTACGGCCTGATGGGCCTGGGCCTCAGCCTGAGCTGGGGCCTGCTGCGCCTGATCAACCTGGCGCACTTCGCGTTCGCGTTCCTCGCCGCCTACCTGTGCTACCAGATGGCGACGATGGGCATGGACCCGCTGCTGACGCTCGTCGTGATCGTGCCGGCGTTCTTCGCGATCGGCATCGCGCTGCACTGGGTGATGGCGCGCTTCGCGGTCACGCCGTTCAACTCGCTGCTGCTGACCTTCGGACTGACCGGCATCGTCGAGGCGATCATCCAGACGATCTGGACCGCCGACTTCCGCAAGCTCGAATCGAGCTACGCGAACGAGAAGTTCAAGGTCGGTGCGCTGTTCGTGCCGGTGCCCGAGCTGATCACGCTGCTGCTGGCGATCGGCCTCTCGCTCGCCGTCTGGGCCGTGCTGCGCTACACCGACGTGGGCAAGGCGCTGCGCGCCGCCGCCGAGGACCCGGCCATCGCCTGCGCGTTCGGGGTGAACCAGCAGCGCAATGCCTTGCTGCTGGCCGGCACCTGCGCCGCGCTGGCCAGCGTCGCCGGCGTCTGCCTGTCCCTGAGCTTCACGCTCGCGCCGTCGCAGATCTACGCCTGGATCGGCGTCGTGTTCGCCGCGGTCATGCTCGGCGGCCTGGGGCGCGCGCTCGGGCCGCTCGTCGCCGGCACCGTGATCGGCGTCAGCGAGGCGATCACGATGGCGGTGACCGCACCATCGTGGGCGCCGATCGTCTCGTTCACGCTGTTGATCGCGATCCTGGTGCTGCGCCCGGGGCGGGCCGCATGAGGGCCGCCGCGCCGGGCCGCCCCAAGCAAGGCCCGACCCTCTCGGAGGGTCGCTCGACGTACTCGTCGAGCGGGGTGTCGTCATGAAGCGCACGCCGCTGCTCATCCTCGGCGCCGGCGCGCTGCTCGCGTTCGTGCCGCGGCTCGGCCTGCCGGCGTTCTACGACTCGCTGCTGTACCTGATGCTGAGCTGGATCGTGCTCGCGACCTCGTGGAACATCCTGTCGGGCTACACCGGCTACTTCTCGTTCGGCCACGGCGCGTTCTTCGGCGCCGGCATCTACACGACGAGCACGCTGCTCGCGCGCTACGACTGGCCGTTCCTGTGGACGCTGCCGGTCGCCGCCGCGGTGGCGGCGCTGCTCGGCGTCGGCCTCGGTGCGGTCGTGTTCCGCGTCAAGGGCGTGCGCGGCGAGTTGTTCGCACTGCTGACGCTGGCGATCACCTTCGTCGTCGGCACCATCGTCGGCAACACGCCGCTGGACGGCGGCCAGGGCGTCTCGCTCAGCGCGGTGCCGGTGCCGGCGATCGGACCGACCCCGTCGTCGACCTTCTACCTGCTCGCACTCGCCGCGGCGACCGCGACGCTGCTGATCGCCTGGGCGATCTTCGTCTCGAAGTTCGGCGCCGGCCTGTTCGCGATCCACGACGACGAGGACGCCGCCGAGGTCATGGGCGTGCCGACCTACCGCTACAAGCTGACGGCGCTGGCGATCTCGTGCGCGCTCGCCGGCGTGGCCGGCGGCATCCATGCGCTGTTCCTGTCGTACGTCACGGTCGGCGAGGTGTTCACGATCACCGTGCCGCTGACCGTCGTGCTGATGAGCGTGCTCGGCGGCACGCGCCACTGGGCCGGGCCTGCGCTCGGCGCGGTCGCGATCACCGCGCTGCTGTACAGCTTCACCGCGGCCGATCACGCGATCGCCGGCAAGGCGATGACCGGCGTGATCCTGATCGGCGCGATCCTGTTCATGCCGGACGGCATCCTGCTGCGCTTGCGCGCGCTGTTCGGCCGGCGGGTCGCGGCCGCCGGCACGGCGCATCCGCCGTCGCGGCTCACGGTGCCGGCCGCCGTACCCGCCACGACGGGCACCGCAGGCGAGGTGCTGCTGCGCGTGCGCGGGCTGCACAAGTCGTTCAAGGGCGTGCATGCACTCGCGGGCGTGGACGTCGAGGTGCGGCGCGGCGAGATCCTCGGCCTGCTCGGGCCGAACGGCTCGGGCAAGTCGACCTTCATCAATGTCGTCAGCGGCCACTACCTGCCGACCGCCGGGGCGATCGAGTTCGAGGGCCGCGACCTCGCCGGCCAGGCCGCGCACCGCATCGCCGCCGCGGGCATCGCCCGCACCTACCAGATCCCGCGCCCGTTCGCGCACCTGAGCGTGCTCGACAACGTCGCGCTCGCGACCCTGTTCGGCGGCGCGATCCGCGACATGGCCGCGGCGCGCCGCCAGGCGATGACCTGGCTCGAATTCACCGGGCTGCACGAGAAGGCCGCGGCCCGCCCCGACGAGCTGAACCTGCACCAGCGCAAGTTTCTCGAGCTCGCGCGTGCGCTCGCCTCGCGCCCGCGCCTGGTGCTGCTCGACGAGGTGCTGTGCGGCCTGACGCCGAGCGAGATCGACGATGCGGTCGCGCTGATCCGGCGCATCCGTGACCAGGGCTCGACGATCGTGTTCGTCGAGCACGTGATGCGCGCGGTGATGGCGCTGACCGACCGCATCGTCGTCTTCAACCACGGCGAGCTGCTGGCCGAGGGCAGCGCGACCGACGTGATGCAGCGGGCCGAGGTGATGACAGCCTACCTCGGCGGCCCGCCGCCGGAGCGCGCCCGTGCTTGAGGTCCGCGACCTGCAGGTGAGCTACGGCGCCGCGCCGGCGCTGTGGGGCGTGTCGCTGCAGGTGCGGGCCGGCGAACTGCTGTGCGTCGTCGGCCCGAACGGCGCCGGCAAGACCACGCTGATCAACACGCTCGCCGGCATCCTGCGCGCGCGCGCGGGCCGGCTCGTGTTCGAGGGCCGCGACATCACGCAGCTCGCCCCGCACCGCTTCTGCGAGGCCGGCATCGCGATCGTCCCCGAGGGCCGGCGCCTGTTCACCGGCATGAGCGTGCGCGAGAACCTCGAACTGGGCAGCTACCTGCCGGCGGCGAAGGCGCACCGCCAGCAGTCGCTGGACGCGGCGCTGGCGCTGTTCCCGGCGCTGGTGCGCAAGCTCGCGAGCCCGGCCGGCGAACTCTCCGGCGGCCAGCAGCAGATGGTCGCGATCGCGCGCGCGCTGATGGCGCGGCCGCGCCTGCTGCTGCTCGACGAACCCTCGCTCGGGTTGTCGCCGCTGATCGTGCACGACATGTTCGCGGCGATCCGCCGCATCAATGCGGGCGGCGTGTCGGTGCTGATGGTCGAGCAGAACGTCGTGATGGCGATGCAGGTCTCGACCCGCGCCTGCGTGCTCGAAGAAGGCCGCATCGTCGCCGAGGGCGCACCCGACGAGTTGCTGGCCCGCCCCGAAATCCAGCGCGCCTACCTCGGCGTGTGAACCCAGGAGACCTCCATGCTGTTCCCCACCACGATCGTCGGCAGCTTCCCGCAACCCGACTGGCTGATCGACCGCGAGAAGCTCGCCGGCCGCTTCCCGCCGCGCACGCGGGCGCGCGAGCTGTGGCGGATCCCGCCGCAGTACCTCGAGCAAGCGCAGGACGACGCGACGCTGATCGCGATCCGCGCGCAGGAGGCGGCGGGCCTGGACATCGTCAGCGACGGCGAGATCCGCCGCGAGAGCTACTCGAACCGTTTCGCGACCGCGCTCGACGGCGTC
>JAYSLR010000206.1:0-13493 GCA_043725365.1 Rhizobacter sp.
GACCTTGCCGCCGGTCAGGATGGCGATGTCTTCGAGCATGGCCTTGCGGCGGTCGCCGAAGCCCGGCGCCTTGACGGCCACGACCTTCAGGATGCCGCGGATGGTGTTGACCACCAGCGTGGCGAGCGCTTCGCCTTCGACTTCTTCAGCCACGATCAGCAGCGGACGGCCGGCCTTGGCCACTTGCTCCAGCGTGGGCAGCAGGTCGCGGATGTTGCTGATCTTCTTGTCGAACAGCAGGACAAACGGGTTGTCCAGGATGGCCGACTGCTTTTCCGGGTTGTTGATGAAGTAGGGCGACAGGTAGCCGCGGTCGAACTGCATGCCTTCGACGACTTCGAGTTCGCTGTCCAGCGACTTGCCGTCTTCGACGGTGATCACGCCTTCCTTGCCGACCTTGTCCATCGCGTCGGCGATGATCTTGCCGATCGACTCGTCGCTGTTGGCCGAGATCGAGCCGACTTGGGCGATTTCCTTGCTGGTGGTGGTGGCCTTCGAGGCCTTCTTCAGCTGCTCGACCAGGGCCGTCACGGCCTTGTCGATGCCACGCTTCAGGTCCATCGGGTTCATGCCGGCGGCCACGTACTTCATGCCTTCGCGAACGATGGCTTGCGCCAGCACGGTGGCGGTGGTGGTGCCGTCACCGGCGATGTCGGAAGTCTTGGAAGCAACTTCCTTGACCATCTGCGCGCCCATGTTCTGGAGCTTGTCCTTCAGCTCGATTTCCTTGGCCACGGACACACCGTCCTTGGTCACGGTCGGGGCGCCGAACGAACGTTCGAGCACCACGTTGCGGCCCTTCGGGCCGAGGGTCACCTTGACGGCGTTCGCCAGGATGTTCACGCCTTCGACCATGCGGGCACGAGCCTCGCCGCCGAAGATGACGTCTTTTGCTGCCATGTTTGTTTTCTCCTAAAGCTGTGTGGGGGTCGACTTACTTTTGTCTCCGGTCGGGCCTTCGGCCCTTAACTTCGCTGCGCGAAGTTAGCCTCGACGAAAGTAAATCGCGTTGCGATTTACTTTTCGACGACGGCGAAGAGGTCTTCTTCGCGCATCACGAGCAGCTCATCGCCATCGACCTTGACGGTCTGGCCGCTGTACTTGCCGAACAGCACGCGGTCGCCGACCTTGATGTTCAGGACGATGAAGTCGCCCTTGTCGCTGCGCTTGCCAGGGCCGACGGCGAGCACTTCGCCCTGGTCGGGCTTCTCGGCGGCGTTGTCGGGGATGACGATGCCCGAGGCGGTCTTGGTTTCCTGTTCCAGGCGCTTGACGATCACGCGATCGTGCAACGGACGAAGTTTCATAGCATCTCCTTGAAGACTCAGAACGATATTTCTAAAGGGGTAGAGACGAAGTGTGTACTCAATCTCACGTGGCGACGCCGCGGCATCAAACCGAAGTTCGCCGTTAGCACTCAACAATCGCGAGTGCTAGCAGACCGCATTATAGGGCGGCACCTCGAACTTTCAAGTGACGGGTCGGCAGACTGAAAACCGGCAGCGCGATGGCTCAACTCGATCGCCGATCGCGCCTTCGTCGACACGGACATCACCGGGACGCTGGGCCCGCTTGAGGAAGCCGTGGCGGCGGGCGCTGGCGATCACCGCAGCGCGCCGGCGCATGCGATCGGCAAGAAAGGCCATCACGCGACGGCGTTCGCCGAGGGCACGGATCCGGTCGGCCTATAGACTTCCGTGTCGGCCGAGCGGGCCGCGGAGCATTCCCATGAGCACACAACGCACCCAAGTCGCGATCATCGGCGCCGGACCGTCCGGGCTGTTGCTCGGCCAGCTGCTGCACCGCGCCGGCATCGCCAACGTCATCGTCGAGCGCCAGACCGGCGACTACGTGCTCGGCCGGATCCGCGCCGGCGTGCTGGAGCAAACCACCTGCGACCTGCTCGACGAGGCCGGCGTCGGCGAGCGCATGCACGCCGAGGGGCTCGTGCACGGCGGCTTCGAGCTGTGCTTCGGCGGCGCGCGCCACCGCATCGACATGCGCGGCCTGACCGGCGGCAAGCACGTCACCGTGTACGGCCAGACCGAGGTCACGCGCGACCTGATGACTGCGCGCGAGGCGGCCGGTCTGCCGACGATCTACGCTGCGAACAATGTCGCGCCGCACGGCTTCGACACCGAGCACCCGAGCGTCAGCTATACGTTGAACGGTGCGGTCCACACGGTCGAGTGCGATTTCATCGCCGGCTGCGACGGCTACCACGGCGTGAGCCGCGCCAGCGTGCCGCCGAAGGCGCTGAGCATCTACGAGAAGGTCTACCAGTTCGGCTGGCTCGGCGTGCTCGCCGACACACCGCCGGTGTCGCACGAGCTGATCTATTCGAATCACGAGCGCGGCTTCGCGCTGTGCTCGATGCGCTCGCCGACGCGCACGCGCTACTACGTGCAGTGCCCGCTGCACGACAAGGTCGAGCAGTGGAGCGACGCCGCGTTCTGGGACGAGCTGCGCCGCCGCCTCGACCCGCAGGCGGCCGAGGCGCTCGTCACGGGGCCGTCGATCGAGAAGAGCATCGCGCCGCTGCGCAGCTTCGTTGCCGAGCCGATGCGCTTCGGCACGCTGTTTCTCGCCGGCGACGCGGCGCACATCGTGCCGCCGACCGGCGCCAAGGGCCTGAACCTGGCGGCGTCCGACGTGCGCTTCCTGTCGCGCGCGTTCACGGAGTTTTACGCCGAGCGCAGCCGGGCCGGCATCGACCACTACTCGCAGCGCTGCCTGCAACGCATCTGGAAGGCCGAGCGCTTCTCGTGGTGGTTCACCGCGCTGATGCACAAGTTCCCGGAGACCGGCGCGATCGGCCAGAAGCTGCAGCGCGCCGAACTCGACTACCTGGTCGACTCGCGCGCCGCGTCGACCGCGATGGCCGAGAACTACGTCGGGCTGCCGTTCCGGGACTGAAGTCCGCCAGCGAGCCTCGGATGGTTTGAGGGCGCTCAAGTCGACGGCAAACGGCACGTGCCTTGTGTCGCCTGCAGGACAGCACGGAGCCACCGGCCTGGGTATGGTGTGTTTACGCCCACCGGCAAAGGATCGTCATGGAATTCGAGTTCTCTCCCAAGGTCGTCGAGCTTCGCCGGCGCCTGCTGAAGTTCATGGACGAGCATGTCTACCCGAACGAGGCGCGTCACGAGGCCGAACTCGCCGCGAACGCAACGGTCGGCCGGCCCTATGCCGAACTGCCGATGATGGCCGGGCTGAAGGCCAGGGCGCGCGAGCAGGGCCTGTGGAACCTCTTCCTGCCACCGCACCCGGGCGAGACGCACCACACCACCGGCCTGACGAACCTCGAGTACGCGCCGCTGGCCGAGATCATGGGCCGGCGCTACTGGTGCTCGGAGATCTTCAACTGCGCGGCGCCCGACACCGGCAACATGGAGGTGCTGGCGCGTTACGGCACGCCGGCGCAGCAGCAGCGCTGGCTCGAACCGCTGCTGAACGGCGAGATCCGTTCGGCGTTCGCGATGACCGAGCCCGGCGTGGCCTCCAGCGACGCGACCAACATCGAATGCAGCATCCGGCGCGACGGCGACGACTGCGTCATCAACGGGCGCAAGTGGTACATCACCGGCGCGATGAACGAGCGCTGCGAGATCTTCATCCTGATGGGCAAGACCGATCCGGACAACGCGGACCGACACCGCCAGCAGTCGATGATCCTGGTGCCGAAGAACACGCCCGGCGTGACGATCGTGCGCGACATGGCGCTGCTCGGCGTCTACGACCCGCCGTTCGGCCACCCCGAGATCGTGTTCGAGAACGTGCGCGTGCCGGCGGCGAACATCCTGCTCGGCGAGGGGCGGGGCTTCGAGATCGCGCAGGGGCGCCTCGGCCCGGGCCGCATCCACCACTGCATGCGCGCGATCGGCATGGCCGAGGCGGCGCTCGAGATGATGTGCCGACGACTGGCGTCGCGCACCGCATTCCACAAGCTGCTCGCGGACCAGGGCGTGTGGCGCGAGCGCATCGCCGAGTCGCGGATGCTGATCGACCAGTCGCGCTTGATGGTGCTGAACGCCGCGTACCGCATGGATACCGTGGGCAACAAGCTCGCCGCGAAGGAGATCGCGATGATCAAGGTGCTGACGCCGAACAACTGCGTCAAGGTCGTCGATTGGGCGATGCAGGCCTTCGGCGCGATGGGCCTGAGCCAGGACACGCTGCTGACGAGCTTCTACGCCTACGAGCGCCACCTGCGCGTGGCCGACGGGCCGGACGAAGTGCACCGCAACGCGATCGCGAAGCAGGAACTGGCACCCTACCTGTAGGTGAGGGGCGGCGCGCGTGTCACGCGCCGACGTCGACGCTGGGCAGGTAGCGCGGCGGCCGGCGCGAGCGCGTCGCCTGCTCGAACGCGTAGGCCAGCGCCAGCAGTCGGGGTTCGCTCCAGGCGCCGGCGAAGAAGCTCAGCCCGATCGGCAGGCCGTGCACCTGGCCGGCCGGTACCGTGATGCTGGGCGTGCCGGCGATCGCCGGCGGCGTGGTGCTGCCGCCGCCGACGAAGTGGTCGCCGATGACCAGGTCGCTGCGCCAGGCCGGGCCGCCGGTCGGCGCAATCAGCGCGTCGAGGCGATGCTGTTTCATCGCCGCGGCTATGCCCTCGTCGCGCGCGACGCGCAGGCACAGCGCACGCGCCTTCTGGTACTCGTCGTCGGTCAGCGCGCCCTTGGCCTGCGCCTTGACGAGCAGGTCCTGGCCGAACCACTTCAGCTCGCGTTCGGCGTTGCGCTCGTTGAACGCGATCACGTCGGCCAGCGTCTTCACCGGCGCGCCGGGGCCGAGATTCGCGAGGTAAACGTTCAGGTCGGCCTTCAGCTCGTAGAGCAGCACCGTCAGCTCGGCGTCGCCGACGCTCTCGATCGCCAGCAGCGTGACCGGGTCGACGAGCACCGCGCCGGCCTTCTCAAGCGAGGCGAGCACGCCCGCGTAGGCACGGTCGGTCGGTTCGTGGAAGCCGAAATACTGGCGCACGACACCGAGCCGCGCACCTTTCAGCGCAGCGGGATCGAGCCCGGTGGTGTAGTCGCGCGGCCCCGGCGGCGCACCGGCCATCGCCGGGTCGCGCGCGTCGGCGCCGACCAGCGCGCCCAGCAGCAGCGCGCAGTCGCGAACGCTGCGCGCCATCGGGCCGGCGGTGTCCTGGCTGTGCGCGATCGGCACGATGCCGCTGCGGCTGACCAGCCCGACGGTCGGCTTCAGGCCGACGATGCCGCACACCGACGATGGGCTCAGGATCGAGCCGTCCGTCTCGCTGCCGACGGCCGCGGCGCACAGGCTCGCTGCCACCGCGGCGGCCGAGCCGGAGCTCGAACCGGACGTGCTGCGGTCCAGTGCGTAGGGGTTGCGCGTCAGCCCGCCCCGAGCACTCCAGCCGCTGCTGCTCTGGCTGCTGCGGATGTTGGCCCACTCGCTCAGGTTGGTCTTGCCCAGGATCACCGCACCGGCCGCGCGCAGACGCTGCACGACGAACGCGTCTTCGGGCGGGCGGCTGCCTTCGAGCGCGAGCGAGCCGGCAGTCGTCTGCATGCGGTCGCGCGTCGCGATGTTGTCCTTGATCAGTACCGGCACGCCGTGCAGCGGCCCGCGCGTGTGGCCCCGGGTACGCTCGACATCGAGCTCGCGGGCGATCGCCGGTGCGTCCGGGTTGAGCTCGATCACGCTGGCCAGCGCCGGGCCGCGGCGGTCGATCTGCTCGATGCGCTCGGTGTAAGCGGCAACCAGGCCTTGCGCGCTGATGCGGCCGGAGGCGAGGTCGGCCTGCAGGTCGGCGAGGCTGCGTTCTTCGATGGGGACAGAGTTCATGCGATCTCCCGGAACTGGTGATTCGGCCATGCCCGCAGCCGGCAGCAGCGCGCTGGCTGCACCGGCGAACAGGAGTTGGCGGCGACAGGTGTTCATGGTGAAGGTCTCGTCGGAAGTCTGGCGGGGCGCGCGCGGGTATGCGGCGCGCTTATTCTCTCTGCTGACGGCCGCGACGAGCCGCGCCAGGAGACGACACAAATGAGCAGCGCCCAGTTCACCGGAACCGCCGCGGTGCAGGAGCGGCACCGCTTCGACGAGGTCGCGCTGGCATCGTTCCTGCGCGAGTGCTTGCCGGGCTTCGAAGGGCCGATGCAGGTCCGGCAGTTCAAGGGCGGGCAGTCGAACCCGACCTTTCTGCTCGGCACGCCGGGAGCGAGCTACGTGCTGCGCCGCAAACCGCCCGGCAAGCTGCTGCCCTCGGCGCACGCCATCGACCGCGAGTACCGCGTGCTGAGCGCGCTGCGCGACAGCCACGTGCCGGTGCCGAAGACCCATTGCCTGTGCGAGGACGAGGCCGTGATCGGCACTGCGTTCTACGTGATGGAGCACGTCGCCGGCCGCATCCTGTGGGACCCGGCACTGCCCGGCATGAGCCCGGCCGAGCGCGCGGTGATCTTCGACAGCATGAACGCCACGGTCGCCGCGCTGCACCGCGTCGACTTCGGCGCCGTCGGACTGGCCGACTTCGGCAAGCCCGGCAACTTCTTTGCGCGTCAGATCGGCCGCTGGACGATGCAGTAACGTGCCTCCGAGACCGAACGCATCGAGCCGATGGAGCGCCTGATCGAGTGGTTGCCGGCGCACATCCCGGCCAGCGAGGCGGCGGCGCTGGTACACGGCGACTACCGGCTCGACAACCTCGTCTTCCACGCCACCGAGCCGCGTGTGATTGCCGTGCTCGACTGGGAGCTGTCGACGCTGGGCCATCCGATGGCCGATTTCGCCTATCACGCGATGGCCTGGAGCATGCCGATCGGCGAGATGCGCGGGCTCGCCGGGCTTGACCTGCAGCCGCTCGGCATTCCGGGCGCCGACGCCTACGTCGAGCGTTACTGCGAGCGCGTCGGCGCCGCGTTGCCGGCGCCGCTCGAGTGGAACTTCTACGTCGCCTACAACCTGTTTCGGGGCGCGGCGATCTCGCAGGGCATCATGAAACGTGCGCTCGACAGTTCGGCGGCCAGCGCCCACGCGCTGCAAGCCGGCAGCCGCGCGCGCGCCGTCGCCGAGGCGGCCTGGCAGTGCATCGCCGGCAACACCGGGCAAACCCCCAACTGACAGCGGCACCGGTCACGCGATAGTGAGTGCCAGACGATTCGCTGTCGCTTACCCACACGCGCACCAGACTCAGGAGACCCTTTTGGCCGATCACCCCTGGATCAAGTCCTATCCCGACGGCGTGCGCTGGGACGCCGAGCTGCCGCTGGTACCGGTGCAGCAATTGCTGGCCGACGCCGTCCGGCGCTGGCCCGAGAACCCAGCGATCGAGTTCATGGGCCGCACGCTGAGCTACCGCGAGTTCGGCGCGCTCGCAGACCGCGCGGCGAAGGGCTTCCAGGACCTCGGCGTGGGCCCCGGCGTGCACGTCGGGCTGTACCTGCCCAACACGCCGCACTACGCGATCGCGTTCTTCGGCGTGCTCAAGGCCGGCGGCACGGTCGTCAACTACTCGCCGCTCGATGCCGAGCGCGTGCTCGCGCACAAGATCGAGGACAGCGAGACCGACCTGCTGGTCACGCTCGACCTCGCGCTGCTGTACCCGCAGATGGCACGGCTGCTCGGCCCCTCGCGGCTGAAGAAGCTCGTCGTCGGCAACCTCGCCGACTACGCGGCGCAGCCGGCCGGCGTGCGCGCGCACCTGCAGGCGGCGGGCCAGTTGGCGACCGTCGCCGTCGACGAGCGGCATGTCGCCTTCGAGCGACTGCTGGCGAACGATGGTCGCTACGAGCCGCACGCACTCGGCGACCTGCGCCAGGCGATCGTCGTGCTGCAGTACACCGGCGGCACCACCGGAGCGCCGAAGGGCGCGATGCTGACGCATGCGAACCTCAGTGCGGCCTGCGCGCAGTACATGGCCACGACGCAGGGCAGCCCGCGCGTGCTCACCGAAGGTGCGGAGCGCATGCTGGTCGTGCTGCCGCTGTTCCACATCTATGCGCTGACCGTGAACCTGCTGTTCGGCGTGCGCCTGGGCGCGCTGATGGTGCTGCATGCGCGCTTCGACCTGGATGCGGCCATCCAGGACCTGGTCGACAAGCGCATCAGCGTGTTTGCGGGCGTGCCGACGATGTACATGGCGATGGCGAATCACCCCAAGGTGCAGGCGGGTGCGCTGCGTTCGCTGCAATTCTGCGGTTCGGGCGGGGCACCGCTGCCGGTCGAGGTGGCGCAGCGCTTCTTCGCGCTGACCGGCTGCCAGCTCAACGAAGGCTGGGGCATGACGGAGACCTCGCCGACGGGCACTTTCACGCCGGTGCACGGCCTGCGCAAGGCCGGCTCCTGCGGCATGCCGTTGCCGGGCATCGAACTGAAGTTCGAGAGCCTGACCGAGCCCGGGCGCGACGCGGCGCCGGGCGAGCCCGGCGAGCTGTGCATCAAGGGCCCCAACGTGATGAAGGGCTACTGGAAGAACGAGGCCGCGACCGAGAAGTCGATGACCGAGGGTGGTTTCTTCCGCAGCGGCGACGTCGCGCGCATGGACGAGGACGGCTTCGTCTTCATCGTCGACCGCACCAAGGACATGCTGCTGTGCGGCGGCTACAACGTCTACCCGCGCGTCATCGAGGAGGCGATCTACGAGCACCCGGCGGTCGAGGAGGTCTGCGTGATCGGCATCCCCGACGAATATCGGGGCCAGTCGCCGAAGGCCTTCGTCAAGCTGAAGCAGGGCGCGGCGCCGCTGTCGCTCGACGACCTGAAGTCCTTCTTGAAAGACCGCATCGGCAAGCACGAGATGGTGCAGGCGCTGGAGTTGCGCGCCGAGCTGCCGAAGTCGCCGGTGGGCAAGCTGCTGAAGAAGGACCTGGTCGAAGAGGAAGCCAGAAAACGCGCCACGGCCTGATCCGAGATCGACCTCAAGGAGAGCCACATGATCCACCTCAGCGGCATGGACGCCTCGTTCCTGCACCTCGAGACGCCCGAGATGCCGATGCATGTCGGCAGCCTGCAGATCGCCGACCTGCCCGAGGGCTACGCCGGCGACTACTACGAGGACGTGAAGCGCTGGATGGCCACGCGCATGCACCTGGCCTCGGTGTTCCAGCGCAAGCTCGCGCTGATGCCCTTCGACCTGGCGAACCCGGTCTGGGTCGACGACGAGGACGTCGACCTCGACTACCACGTGCGCCACGTGATCCTGCCGCGTCCGGGCACGATGGAGCAGCTCGAGAAGTACGTCGCGCGGCTGCACTCCAGCCTGCTCGACCGAAGCCGGCCGTTGTGGGAGATCTACGTGATCGAGGGCCTGAACACCGGCCAGGTCGCGATCTACAACAAGATGCACCATGCGGCGATCGACGGTCAGGCCGGCGTCGCGATCACGAAGGCGCTGCTCAGCGGCTCGGCCGTGCCGCCACCGACCAAGCCGCCGCGCCCACGCCCGCGCACCCACCAGTACCAGCTCGGCGTCGCCGAACTCGCCGGCGCGGCGCTCAGCAATGCGGTCACGCAGTACGTCAAGCTGTTCAAGTCGCTGCCGGCGATGGGGCGTGCGGTAGCCGCCGTCGTCTACCCGGTCTCCGAGGTCGACGGCAAGCGCCACCTCAGCCTGCCGGAGGGCTTCCAGCTCGGGCCGAGGACGCCGCTGAACGTGGCGATCACGAACCAGCGCTCGTTCGCGGCGCGCTCGCTGTCGCTGGCCGAGGTCAAGGCGATGGCCAAACGCAGCGGTGCGAGCCTGAACGACATCGTGCTGGCGATCTGCGCCGGCGCGCTGAAGCGCTACCTGGCCGAGTACGACTGCACGCCGGCCAAGTCGCTGGTTGCCGGCGTGCCGGTGTCGCTGCGCGAGGCCGGCAACACCGATCCGAACAACCAGGTGTCGATGATGCTGGTGAGCCTGGCGACGACGCTGGACGATCCGCTGGAACGGCTGGCTGCGATCAAGGCGTCGGCCAACGTCGGCAAACGGTTGCAGCTCAGCGTGAAGGGCGCGATGCCGACCGACTTTCCGTCGCTCGGCGTGCCGTGGCTGATGAGCGGGCTGGTGTCGCTGTACGGTCGTTCGCGGCTCGCGAACCGGCTGCCGCCGGTGGCGAACGTCGCAATCTCGAACGTGCCCGGGCCGCAGTTTCCGCTGTACTTCGCCGGTGCGAAGCTGGCGGGCTTCTTCCCGGTCTCGATTCCCGGCCACGGCATCGCGCTGAACATCACAGTGCAGAGCTACAACGGCCTGCTCGAGGTCGGCCTGACGGCCTGCCGCCGCGCGATGCCTGACGTCGTCGACCTCGCCGACTACATCGTCGAGGAGCATCACAGACTGCGCGCGCTGATCGAGGCACGCCACCCGCTGGCACCGCCGGCCGCTGCAGCGGCCGAATCCGCCACGCTGCCGGTGCCGGCGGCGAAGCCGCGGCGTGCGAGGTCCGCCGCCGCACCGGGCGTGCTGGCGCGGCCGAAACGCGCGGCGAAGCCCGCAGCCAAGCCGGTCGCGGCGCGCCGTCGCACGGCGCCCGCGGCGAGGGTCGCGCGCTGAACCGGGCTGACCCATGGCGAGTTCCAACCCACGAAAGGCCGGCACGGTGACTGCAGTGAGGAAGCGCACTCCCTCGAAGAAGGCCCCGGCGCGGGCGGCGGCGCTGCCGGTCGCGCGGGCGGCGCTCGGCGCGCCGGTCGAGGGCGGCAACGACAAGGGCCTGCTGAGCCTGGCCCGGGACCTGCGTTCCTGGACCGACTTCGTGCTCGGCATCGCGAACACCGCGGCCGACCTGTCGTTCCGCGTCGCGGCCTCGCGCCTGACGAAGCCGTCGCAGAAAGCCGTGGTCGAGAAGGCGGGTGGATTGTTTCGCGACCTGCGCGAGAGCGCCGGCCTGACGCTGAGCGACCTCGGCCGGGCGATCAACCTGAAGGACGTGTCCTTGCTCGAGCAGGTCGAGGGCGGCAAGGTCGGGCTGCCGTTCGAGATCATCCTGCGGCTGGCCGGCGTGCTCGGGCGCAACGACCCGATCCCGGTCGCGATGAAGCTCACGCGCACCTACAACCCCAAGCTGTGGGCGACGCTGGAAAGCCTGGGTGTCGGCAAGCTCGCGGTGCAGGCCGGGCGCGAGCGCGAGTTCGCGAACCTCTACCGCGCCAGCGACGCGGCACGCCAGCTGAACGACGAGGAGTTCGCGGCCGCGCTGAGATTCGTGCGCGCCTCGTTCGAGGCCGCGCTGACGTTCCGCGCCGAGACCGTGAAGGCCGCTGGTGGCGCGGCGCTCAGGAAGAGCGCCGCCACGTGATGCAGCGGTTGTTGGCCGGCATCGCCCGGTCCTCGACGAGCGCCAGGCCGGCGGCGCCGGCCAACGCGTCCACCGCTTCGAAGTCGCGCAGCCCGCGCTGCGGCTGGTCGGCGCGCAGCGACGCGTCGAACGCCGCGTTGCTCGGGCTGGTGAACGCACCGCCGTAGTTGAACGGCCCGTAGATCGTCAGCAGCGCACTCGGCTGCATCAGCGCGGGCAGCAGCGTGAACAGCCGCTGCACCTCGGCCCACGCCATGATGTGCAACGTGTTCGCGCTGAAGATCGCATCGTAGCGACCCTCGGGGGGCACCGCGTTGATGTCGAACGTGATCGGCGCGGGCGTGTTCGGCCGTTGCGCCTCGGCGAGCCAGAGGCGGATGCCGGGCAGGTTGGCCGGCACGTCCGAGGTCTGCCAGGAAAGGTGCGGCAACGCGAGCGCGAAGTGCACCGCGTGCTGGCCGGTGCCGCTGCCGATCTCGAGCACCTGCGTGCGGTCGGCGAAGCGCTCGCGCAACACGGCGAGGATCGCGTCCTGGTTGCGCTCGCAGGCGGGGGAGAACGGCTTGTGCTGCATGCGTCGATTGTGCGTCCGGCAGGTGACAGCGCGTACCGTGGCGGGCGGCTACAGTGCGGCGATGGCTTCTCGCCCGCTCCTGGCCCTCGATTGCGACGGCGTGCTGCTCGACTTCCACCTCGGCTACGCGTCGGCCTGGGAGCGTGCGTTCGGTCAGGCTCCTGCCGAGCGTGACCCGCTCGCTTACTGGCCGATGGACCGCTGGCAGGTCGAGCGCCTGGCGCCGCAGCGGCGTGCGCTGTTCCGCGCCGCGTTCGACGAACACTTCTGGACCACGTTGCCGCCGATAGCGGGTGCGCTCGAGGCCTGCCACCGATTGCACGAGGCCGGCTTCGATCTGGTCTGCGTCTCGGCGCTCGAACTCGAGTTCGAAGCGGCGCGGCTGCGCAACCTGCGTGATCTCGGCTTTCCGATCGAGCGGGTGATCGCCACCGGCAACGCCGAGGGCGAGCGCAGCCCGAAGGCCGATGCGATCGAGCGGCTCGACCCGGTCGCGTTCGTCGACGACTACGTGCCCTACCTGCGCGGCTTGCCCGGCCATGTACACACCGCGCTGGTGCTGCGCGCGCCGAACGGCAGCCCGAACGTTGGCGCCGACCTGGCGCTGGCGAAGTCGGTGCACGACGACCTCGCAGCCTTCGCGGACCACTGGCTCGCGCGCTGAAACGGGCTCGTCAGTGCGGCCGTGCGCCGTCGGGTTCGGCGTCCGGGTCCGGCAGGTCGGGGTCCGGGTCGGCCGGCACCGCATAGCCCTCGCTGGCCCAGGCGCCGAAATCGTTGTTCTTGCAGCGCGCGCTGCAGAACGGCCGGAAGGCGTTGTCGGTCGAGTACACGCTGGGGCCGCCGCAGCCGGGGCAGCGGACCATGCGCGCGCCGGTCGCGGCCGCGCTCATGCGCACAGCGTCAACTCGAAGTTGGCGTCCTGCTGGCTGGGCTTGAGGCGGCCTTCGGCGTCCTGCCGCATCAGGCGCACCGAGACCATCAGCCGGTGGCCGCTGATCTCGGGGATGATGTCTTCGGGCACATCCAGGCGCACGCGCATCAGCTGGTAGACGCGGCCCTGCGCCAGGCTTTGCTGGTACTGGCCGGCCGGCGCGACGACCTTCTGCGGCACGCCGGAGTCGCGCAGCAGTCCGAGCAGCACCTGCAGCGCCTCGGCCAGCGGCATCAGCGAACCAACCCATTGCAGCAGGTCGGAGCGGCGCCGCTGCGGCTCGAACTTCTGCCAGGCGTAGTAGGCCGGCAGGTCGAATTCGCAGGTGCCGCCGGGAATGCTGATGCGGCTTCGGATGCTCATCAGCCACTCGTTGCTGCTCAGTGCCGCGCCGGCCTTGCCCTGAACCTCGTTCAAGCCCGTGAAGGCGTGGTCGATCTTCGCGATGACCTCGTCGAGCGCGGCCTCCGAGATCGACGGGTTGCCCCGGTAACCGTTGAACTGCTGGCGGTGTTTGTCGAGCTCCTTCAACAGATCGGACTTCAGATCGGCGCGCGATGACACGTCGAGGATCTCGAACAGCGTCGCGAGCGCGTAGTGGTGATCGACCGCCGCATCGCGCCCGATCAGCTGACCCAGCCGATCGAACAGATGCTCGAGGCGCAGCATCGTGCGAATGCTTTCGTTGAACGGGTATTCGTAGAGGATCACGGTGGGGAGTCCTGCGCAGGCG
>JAYSLR010000207.1:0-1762 GCA_043725365.1 Rhizobacter sp.
GGGCAGATGCCCAGCGGAATGGCCCGTTCGGCCAGCAACGCAAGCAGCGCCGGGTCTTCGATCGCGCGCACGCCGTGGTCGATGCGGTCGGCGCCGAGCAGTTCGATCGCGTCGCGCACGCCCTCGGGCCCACTCGACTCACCGGCATGAACCGTGCGCTTCAGGCCCGCCGCACCGGCGCGGCGAAAGGCCTCGGCAAAGCGCGACCCGGTGCGGCCGGCGGTGGCCTCGTTGCCATCGATCGAAAGTGCCACCACGCGCGGGTGACGCATCGCGACAAGCGCCTTCACCAACTCAACCGCGGCGTCGGCCGACTGTGTGCGCAACAGGCTGATGCACAGGCCCACGGGCGGCAGGCCGTCCTGCTCGGCGGCGGAGAAACCGCCGTCCAGCGCATCGATCATCTCGCGCAGCCGCCCGTGCCACGGTGTCCAGTGGGTCGGGTTGACGATCAGGTCCGCATAGCCCGCGCCGCTGGCCGCCAGCCGGCGGCTGAACGCGTAGGCCATCTCGGCAAGTTGCTCCCGTGTCCGCGCCAGGTGGCATGCCCAGTCGAGGAACTGAAGAAAGTCGGTCAGGCCGTCGAACCGGAGCAGTTCGTCGCGTGGGCGCGGCAGCGGCACGCCGAAGCGCGCAGCCCATTGTTCGAGCAGGGCGGGCTCGAAACAGCCCTCCAGATGCACGTGCACCTCGGCCTTGGGCAGGGCGCGCAAGCGATCCGGCGTCATTGACATCAAGAAAACTCCTGCTTGGTGCGTTGGTAGCGAGGCGTGCCGGCAACGTAGGCGGTGCCGAGATTGCGATCGTCGGCCATCGTCATCCAGGCGAAGGCCTTCTCGTGCAGGCTGCGCGCCACGCCCATGCGCCGCGCGGCGACCGGGTCGGCGGCCCAGTCCCAGACGCAGACATCGGCGACGCGGCCGGCCTCGAGCGAGCCGATCTCGTCGTCCAGCAGCAGCGCCTGCGCGGCACCGCGCGTGGCCGCGTGCAGCGCCTTCCAGGCCGTCAGGCGCTGGCCGGCCAGCGCCTGCACCTTGTAGGCGTCGCCCATGGTCCGCAGCAGCGACAGGCTGGTGCCGCCGCCGACATCGCTGGCCAGGCTGACGGCCGCGTTCGACGCCAGCGCGGCGCGCCAGTCGAACAGCCCGCTGCCGAGAAACAGGTTCGACGACGGGCTGTGCGCGATCTGCGCGCCCGAACGCTGCAGCGCGGCGCGATCGGCGTCGTCGAGCCAGATGCCGTGCGCGAGCACGCTGCGCCGGTGCAGCAGGCCGGCGCGCGCGTAGACGTCGAGGTAGCTGCGCGCTTCGGGGAACAGCTCGCGCGCCCAGGCGACCTCGGCGCGGTTCTCGGCGACGTGGGTCTGCAGGTACAGGCTCGCGTCGGCGGCGCACAGCGCGCCGGCCATCGCGAGCTGTTCGGGCGTGCTGGTCGGCGCGAAGCGCACCGTCACCGCGTAGGCGAGCCGGTCCACGCCGTGCCAGCGCTCGATCAGCTCGACGCAATCGGCCCGGGCCTGGACCACGTCGTCGCGCAGGGCGTCGGGCGAATGGCGGTCCTGCAGCACCTTGCCGGTGATCAGGCGCATGCCGCGCTGCTGCGCGGCGCCGAACAGCGCATCGGCCGAGACCTTGTGGGTGGTCGCGAACACGACCGCCGCGGTCGTGCCCTGTGCCAGCAGCGCGTCGACGAACAGCGCCGCGCCGGCGTGCGCATGCGCCGGGTCGGCGAAGCGCGCCTCGGCCGGGAAGGTGTAGGTGTT
>JAYSLR010000208.1:0-2155 GCA_043725365.1 Rhizobacter sp.
GTTTCCCGCGAAGAAGTGCAAATCGTTGGCCGCTATGTGCGCTGCCAGACGGTCGAAGTCGGGCCTGCCACCGACACTCGGCGCCCATGCCCACGGTCCAGGCCCCGGTTGACTCGAACCACCTGATCGATCTGCTGCCACGGCACGACCGGTCGCGCCTGCTTGCGTTGTGCCAGCCCGTCGATCTGGTGCTGGCCGAGGTGCTCTGCGAGCCCGGCACGCCGACCCGGTACGTCTATTTTCCGACCGAGGGCTTCATCTCGTTGCTGACGATGGCGAGCGGCACGCCCGGCCTCGAGGTCGGCATGGTCGGCAACGAGGGCATGCTCGGTGCCCACCTGGCTCTCGGTGTCGCGACATCGCCGTTGCGCGCGCTGGTGCAGGGCGCCGGCGTTGCCTCGCGCATCAAGGCGAAGGCGTTTCGCGCCGAGTTTGCGGGCAGCCCGTCTCTTCAGCGCGTCATGGGACGCTACCTGTACGTGCTCATGGCACAGCACGCTTCCGCGGCGGCTTGCCTCCGCTATCACCCGATCGGCCCGCGCCTGGCGCGCTGGCTGCTCATGAGCCAGGACCGCGCCCATGCGGTCACTTTCCGGGTGACGCAGGAGTTTCTCGCCTACATGCTGGGCGTGCGCCGCGTCGGCGTTACCGCGGCCGCCAGCGCCTTGCAGCACTCGGGGTTGATCGAATACCACCGCGGCGACCTGACGGTGCTCGACCGGGCCGGCCTCGAAGCCGCCGCCTGCGGCTGCTATGCGGCGGACCGGCGGGCGTATGACGGGCTGCTCTAACCTGCGCGGCCTGCAGCGGCGCTGCGGCTCTGCAGGACGACCGCCTCGACGACGTGTCAGCCGCCCTGCGTGGCCCGTTTGCCAGGGTTCTTCTTGCGCGTCGATTTGCCGCGCTCTAGGCTGCGCTTCTGGCCGGTCGCCTTGTTCTGCGGCCGGGCCCCGGCGCTCTTGGGGCCGGCTGGCTTCTTGTCGGTCATCGTCATTCTCGAAGAGTTTTCGACAGTACACCAGCATCGGCTGGATTCGACTGTGCGCTGCCGCACAGACAGGGGCAGCAATGCGGCCAAGACTGACGAGAGGCGGCGCGAGCGTCGCCACTTTCCTACTCCTGGGGCAAGGCACGTGACGGTCATCAGCGAGCTGGTCGAAGCGCACGGCGGCTGCGTCGTTGCGGCCTTGCACGAGGGACGCACCGTTCCATGATGCAGTCCGACCGCGGCCCCGAGAGTCGAGGCGCACCGACGGTGGCCTTGACGATTCCTGGCCCGAACCCGGACGGCGGCCGATCTGCTGGGGCCACTCCGCTGGCGCGCGCGCCAGCGGAGTCGGCGCCGCCCAACCTGACGCCGGAGGAGTGGGACGGGCTGTTCGAAGCGGTCAAGGCCCGGCTGGAGCAGGCCGTCGCGGCGCTGCCGGTGACGAGCGGCGACGCCGTTGCGGCGCAGGCCTGCATCGGTGCGAACGAGGGTATCGAAGCGCTCGGCCAATTGCAGAGGCTGCTCGCCCCGGAACGCGAGCTGCGGCAGCGGCTAGAGTTGCAGGTCCTCGACCTGCGACGCGCCCTCGCGCAGGCGATCGCCGAGTTGGTCGAGGTCGCGGCGCGGACGCCGGCACCCGCAGGCGAGCCGACGCCAACGACGAACGACCGTTGATGCAGCTCGCGACCGCCTCGCGACAAGCCCTCGGGCAACCGGTCCGGGACTTCGATCGTGCCCGATCGACCTGATCGACTCGAATCCGTCGGAGGTCGTGCAGGCGGCGCGCGCCGACCGGTTCGTGGCGGCAGGCTAGGCGCACCCCGGGTCGCCCAGTAGCCCACGCGATCTTCTCCGGCAGTCCTGTCGCGCGAGGCCCGCGTGACGTCTTCGTCGGGCGAGCGATCCTTGTCATGACCCGACCGCCGAAGCAGCATCCCAACGCATGACAGTTCGCCACCTCGAGAGCCTACTGGAGCCCAAGTCGTGGTCGTCGTCGGCGCGTCGGACCGCGCCGGCAGCGTCGGCGCGACGGTCTGGCGCAACCTGCGCAGCGGCGGCTTCGCCGGACCCGTCCTGGCCGTCAATTCGCGGCCGGTTCAGCTCGACGGCGGCACCGCGTTCGCGCGTCTGGCCGACCTGCCGCAGGTTCCCGAGCTCGCTGTCGTG
>JAYSLR010000209.1:0-1664 GCA_043725365.1 Rhizobacter sp.
GGGCGCGGTGGTCGTGCCGATGTCGGGCGGTTCCACCGAGCGGCAGGTGGCCTTGATCATGGATTTCCGCGCGCGCGTGCTTTGCGCCACGCCGTCGTACGCGCTCGCCATCGCCGAAATGGCTGAAGCGCAGGGCGTCGACCTGCGCGCGAGCGCGCTCGAGGTCGGCCTGTTCGGCGCCGAGCCCTGGAGCCAGGCGATGCGGCGCGAGATCGAGACGCGGCTGGGTCTGAAGGCGGTCGACATCTACGGCCTGTCCGAGATCATGGGACCGGGTGTCGCATGCGAATGCGAGTGCCAGGCCGGGCTGCATGGCTGGGAAGATCATTTCCTGTTCGAGGTCATCGACCCCGAGAGCGGACGCGTGTTGCCCGAAGGCGAGGCGGGCGAGCTGGTGATCACCACGCTGACCAAGCAGGCGCTGCCGATGCTGCGCTACCGCACGCGCGACATCACCCGGCTCACGAGCGCCCCCTGCGACTGTGGCCGCACCCATGTGCGCATCCTGCGCATCACCGGCCGCAACGACGACATGCTGATCATTCGCGGCGTCAACGTCTATCCGTCGCAGATCGAGGCGGTGCTGATCGGGCGGCCGGCCATCGCGCCGCACTACCTGGTCGTCGTGCAACGCCAGGGCAGCCTCGACCAAGTGAGCGTCGAGGTCGAGGCCCGGCCGGATGTGCCGGCCGACACGTTCGAGACCGTCGCGCGCGATGTGGCGCACCACATCAAGTCGCTGATCGGCATCAGCACCGACGTGATCGTGAGGGCGCCCGGCGCGATCCCGCGCTCGCAGGGCAAGGCCGTGCGCGTGCGCGACCTGCGGCCGAAGGAAGCCTGACATGACGACCACCCCCAAGCTCACTTCGCTCGCTGCCCCGCAAGGGGGCGCCGCCGGCTTGGGAGCGGCCCCGCGCCGGCTGGGCAAACGTCTCTTGACACTCAACGTGAACGGCCACGCGCGCGAAGACGCGGTGGCCGACCACGCGCTGCTGCTCGACTACCTGCGCGACACGGCCGGCCTTACCGGCACCAAGCAGGGCTGCGACGGCGGCGAGTGCGGCGCCTGCACCGTGCTGGTCGACAACGAGCCGCGGCTCGCCTGCATCACGCTCGCCGCGAGTTGCGAGGGCCGGCGGATCGAGACGATCGAGAGCCTCGGGAGTCTTGCCAAGGACGGCCGCATGAGTCGCCTGCAACAGGCCTTCCACGAAAAGCTCGGCACCCAGTGCGGCTTTTGCACGCCGGGAATGATCATGGGCGCGGAGTCGCTGCTGCGGCGACATCCGACGCCCGACGTTGCCGAGATTCGCGCCGCGCTGTCGGGCAACCTGTGCCGCTGCACGGGCTACGTGAAGATCATCGAGTCGGTTCAGGCCGCCTGCGGCGCCGAACCTTCGTCCTGCGGTTGCGCCGATGCCGATGCCGACACCGCTCGAACCGAAGCAAAGCGCGACCACGCGGGCGGCCACGCAGTGGGCCAGCGCACGCCGCTGATCGACGGCATCGAGAAGGTCACCGGGCGCGCACGCTACACCGCCGACCTGCCGTTCAGAGACGCACTGGTCGGGCGCATTCTCAGAAGCCCGGTCGCGCACGGCCTGATCCGCGGCATCGACACGGCCAAGGCGCGCGCCATGCCCGGCGTGCGCGCGGTGATC
>JAYSLR010000210.1:0-2008 GCA_043725365.1 Rhizobacter sp.
ACACCTCGCTTGCGCGCATCCCCAGCGCGTCCACCATCACGCCGAAACGCCGTCCGCGATCAGACTGAAACGAGCGTCCGCGATCACTGAAATACGCAGGTGGGTGCGGAACGCGGCGGCTCGCGACGTCTGGCAGGTGGCAACGGCAGGCGTTCGAGCAGCACGTCGATCAGCGCCTCAAGCGGTACGTCCGGATAGGCGTGATGGCCCATCACCACGCGGCCGTCAAGCGCCTGGATGGCATGGCGCAGGTCGATGCGCCGGGCCGATGCGGCGAAGTTGGTGTCGGACACGATGACGCCGAGCAGCAGCAGAGCGTCCGAGGCTTCGACCTCGGCGCTGATCGCCGGGTCGCCGGCCAGGCCCAGGTAGGTGCCGCGCAAGGGCGCGTCGGTATTGGCCAGCAGGCCACGGCCCATGAAACTCGTAACCACCGGGATGTCCAGCCGCCGCGCAAGCTCGGCGACGCGCGCTTCCAGCCCGTAGCGGCGGATCTCCACGCCGACCATCAGCATCGGCTGCCGTGCGCTGCGCAGGCGCTGCAGCAATTCGTCGGCACAAGCCGCCAGCGCCTCGGGGTCGGGCGCGCGTTGCACGGTGACGGGCACCTCGGCGCATGGCACGCCCGGCATGTCACGAGGAATCTCCAGGTACACCGGCCGTGACGCGCGCAGCGCCTCATCGAGCACCCGCGCGATCTGCTGCGGCGCGCTGCGCGCATCGTCCAGCCGCGCACGGTCGACCGTCAGCTCGTGGAACAAGCGCCACTGCGAATCGAGTGTCTTCACCTGGTGGTGCAACAGGTAGCCGCTGGCCGTTTCGTGCGCCGCCGGTGCGCCCGACAGCACCACCAGCGGCACCCGTTCAGCGTAGGCGCAGGCCACCGCATTGACCAGGTTGAAGGCACCGGCGCCGTACGTCACGGCGGCCACGCCCAGGCCACCGCGCGCGCGCGACGCCGCGTCGGCGGCAAAACCCACCGCCGGTTCATGCGAGAGCGTGACCAGCGGCAGCACCCGGCTGCGCTCGATCTCGCGAAACAGAGGCAGGGCAAAGTCACCGGGGATGCCGAACACCTCGGTCGCACCGCGTTGTTTCAACGCGTGCAGCAGTCGCTCGGCGAGGTTCATGACCGCCTGCCGGGCGCCCCCTGGAGGGTGCGCGACGAACCTCGAGGCGCACCCGATGCGGGGCAGAAAGAGGAAGGGCGCGCTGGTGCCAGGTGACGTAGACGACCCGCTCCGCGTGGTCGCGGTGGGTCATCGGAATGCCGGCACTCGCCGCCGCGTCCGAAGATGCAGGGGTCACCGCCCTTCAGTCGCAGCACCGGCCGGCCGCCGCGGACGAGCCGCAGCATCGGTTCGATGATCGCATCCTGCGGCAAGGTGTGGTGGGCGCTTTCCTTGCCCACGCAGACCCGTTCGGCGCCTGGCGCGATCAGCTCGAGCGCCTCCTTGGACACGGGGTGGTCGTGCAGCACGATGCGTACGGCGGCTAGCGCTCGCACCGTCGTCACGGTCAGCAACTCGAGGTCGCCCGGGCCGGCACCAACGAGGGTGACCCTGGCCGGTTGCGGCGCCTGCTGCAACTCCACGATGAAGTAACGCGTTTGATCGAGGTGGCTCATCGGCGGTCTCTTGCGATGGGTGCATTGTGGAAACGAAGTGGAGCGCGCGTCCTTGAGATGGATCAAGGACGACAAAGCCATCCGGCGCAACCATCGCTTCGCTCTTGAAGGGATGAGCGCGGACATGCGACAGAACGGAGGTTGCCTGATGGCCCGTGAGGCACTCGACAGCACCGACGCGATGCTGATCCGCCGCCTGCATGGCGACTTTCCGCTCAACGACGCGCCGTACGCGGAGGTCGCGCGCGAATTGGGGCTGGGCGAAGCGGATGTCCTGGCACGCCTGCGCCGCATGCTGGACGACGGTGTGCTGTTGCGCTTCGGCCCGCTGTTCCAGATCGAGCGGGCGGGCGGGCGCCAATTCGAGTGCGTCTCGCTCCG
>JAYSLR010000211.1:0-7049 GCA_043725365.1 Rhizobacter sp.
GCGGCGCCCGCCCCGACCCCGGCCCTGCGCTGCTCGTCGCCACAGAAATCGCCCGCACCGGGCACCGCCTGCCGCGACGCGCTGACGTATCCAAGAGGCGACCAACCGCGAACGGCAGCATCGGGCCGCAAGCCGTCGTCCTGCAGGAGGATCTGCGGGGTGTCGCAGGCTTCACTTCAATCCCCGCTGACGCCATGGCGCCGTGCCGGGCGCGGCTCGGTCGACAGCACGCCCTGCATTGCGCCTTGCAGCATCGTCACCGCCTCCGGCGCTTCGATGGCCATGATCTGCTCGAGCGCCCAGTGGCGATCCTTGGCCACCATCAGCGCGGTGATGCGGCTGCCGAGGTAGCGCATGAACCCGAAGTCGGGGCCGTCGGGGCCGTGGCCGAAGGTCGCGTAGTCGTCCGACAGCGCATTGAACAGGTCGATGAACTGCGCGCGGTGGCTCTCCAGGCCCGGCGCCGGGAGACCGAGCAGGTCGTTCTCGCTGTCCTCCAGGATCTCGGCCACGCGCCGCACCAGCGCCGGCGTGAACTCGGCGCGCAGGCTCTCGGGCATGGCGTCGAACGCCATGCGGTCGACGACCTGGATCAGGAACACGAGCACCTCGCGCATGAAGGCGAAGTACTGCGGGCCGACATCGATGTCGAACTGCGCCGTGCGCATCTGCTTGAGCATGTTCTGCGCGACGCGCCAGACGATGAACGCGAGCGCGCTCGCCGTCTGTTGCGGCGACTTCGGCGTTTCGGCCTTGAACCAGTGGCTCTTGATGCGCAGGGCCATCAGATTCGGCGCCGAGCCGCCCCAAGTCGGATCATTCCCCCTTGGGGGGCGACGCGGGGCGCCTCGGGGGCCATCAGTACCCACCCTTTCCCAGCGGTTGCGGCAGTCCGGCGACCTTGCAGGCCTGCTTGGCGGGGCCCATCGGGAACAGGTCGTAGAGCGCCTTGCTGTCGGTGCCGGGGCGGATCTCGGCCATGCCCTTGAGCAGGTTGCGGAAGTTCGGCGTGTGGCCGTGCTCGCGGTACTCGTCGCGCAGGTACTTGACGACCTCCCAGTGCGCATCGGTCAGCGCGATGTTCTCGGCGGCGGCGATCACGCGCACCACCTCGTCGCTGTAGTCGGGCTCGCGCAGATAACCCTGGTCGTCGGTTTCGAGTTCGGTGCCGTTCACGGTATAGGCCATGGGATTCTCTCCAGTCAGGTTGGATCAGCCACCCACCGCCGCGGCCGAACGGTGGGGCACGAAGATTCCGCAGCCCAGCAGCCGGTGCCGCCCGACGCCCGCGCACTGCACGCGCAACGAGTCGGCGGCCGACAGGCCGTGCAGCATCAGGCTGAAGCCGGTGATCGGTCCGTCGGCCGTGCCGACCTGCCGGCGCCGGCCGCACACCCGGTGGGCATCGACCTGCAGCGCCCGCAACGCGCCCTCCACCGCCTCCATGAACTCGGCCTCGTCACCGCTCCCGGCCGCGACGACGGGCGCGAACAAGGTGCCGTGCGGCAGCAGGTGGCGCGGCCTGGGTTCGCCCAGGCGCAGCACGCATCCGGCGACGCTGAGCGTGCGACCGGCCAGCGGCGCCAGGGCCTCGATGCGCGCATCCGGCACGCGCAACAGCAGGCGCGCGCGCTGCGACAACAGGCCCCGCACGCCGTAGCCCGGCACGACCTTGACCGCGTGGACGCCCGCCGTCGGATCTGCCGCCAGCCACGGCAGCGGCTCGGCCAGGGCCCGGGACAGCGCCAGCCCGTGGTCGCGGGGCAGGTGCGTCCCGGCCAGCGCGAACGCCACGTCGACCATCGTGTCGATCGTTGCCTCGGCGTCCATCACCCGCGCTCCTGGCCTTGCGCCCATCGCAGCAAGGCCAGTCCCCACTGCTCGGCCGTCTGGGGATCGATGTCGAACACCGTGAAGCGGCTGTTCTCGCGGATGCGGGTGCGCAGCAGGCTCATGCCACCGGCGTCGAAGTCGATCTGCTGCAACTCGATCTCCTGGCCACCGAGCGGCGCGCGCAATTTGTCCAAAGGTGTCACGCGGGTCATCGGCGGCTCCAGAGATGGCATTGAGCGCGGGGGCGACCACTGTCGTCCATACCCGGTACGGGTGAGCGACGCATACCCCCTCCGGGTAGTACCCCGTGTACCCAACCAGAGTGATAGCGCCACCCTGAACGGGCTCCTAGGATTCGCCGCAGATGCGAGCGGTCTGCCCGGCACGCCATTTCAGGAGACACAGGCCATGGCCAAGAAACCATTCGACACGCCGATGCTCGACCAGCTCGAGAGCGGCCCCTGGCCCAGCTTCGTCACCGGGCTGAAACGCCTGGCGAACGACAAGGACTACATGGTCGACCTGGTGGGCCAGCTCGAGCATTCGTACAAGACTCGCAAGGGCTACTGGAAGGGCGGCACCGTCGGCGTGTACGGCTACGGCGGCGGCGTGATCCCGCGCTTCTCCGAAGTGGCGGCCATGTTCCCCGAGTCGTCGGAGTTCCACACGCTGCGCGTGCAGCCGCCCGCCGGCATGCACTACGACACCGCCGTGCTGCGCAAGATGGCCGACATCTGGGAGCGCCACGGCTCCGGGCTGATCGCCTTCCACGGCCAGTCGGGCGACATCATGTTCCAGGGCGCGAGCACGGCCAAGGTGCAGGACGCGTTCGACGAACTCAACGAACTCGGCTTCGACCTCGGCGGCGCCGGCCCGGCGGTGCGCACCTCGATGTCGTGCGTCGGCGCGGCCCGCTGCGAGCAGTCGTGCTACGACGAGGCGCGCGCGCACCGGCAGGTTCTCAACACCTTCCTCGACGACATCCACCGCCCCGCCCTGCCCTACAAGTTCAAATTCAAGTTCTCGGGCTGCGCGAACGACTGCATGAACTCGATCCAGCGCTCCGACATGGCGGTGATCGGCACCTGGCGCGACAACATCCGCACCGACGAGGAACTGGCGCGCAAGTGGTTCGCCAAGCACGGCATGACCGAGCTCGTCAACGACGTGGTCAGCCGCTGCCCGACGAAGACGATCATGCTGAAGGAGGTCAAGGACCTCGCCACCGGCGACAAGATCTCCAGCGTCCAGGTCAGCGACACCCACGCGCTCGAGATCGACAACGCCAACTGCGTGCGCTGCATGCACTGCATCAACGTGATGACCGGTGCGCTCGCCCATGGCACCGACACCGGCGCGACGATCCTGATCGGCGGCAAGCGCACGCTGAAGATCGGCGACCTGATGGGCACGGTGGTGATGCCGTTCATGCCGCTCAAGACCGACGAGGACTACGAGGCGCTGGTCGAACTCGGCCAGAAGGTGATCGACTTCTTCGCCGAGAACGCGCTCGAGCACGAACGCACCGGCGAGATGATCGAGCGCATCGGCCTGGTCAACTTCCTCGAAGGCATCGGCCTGGACGTCGACGCGAACATGGTGTCGGCACCGCGCACCAACCCGTACGTCCGCACCGACGGGTGGGACGACGAGGTCGCCCGCATCAACGCCAAGAAGGCTGCGGCCTGACCCGCGACCCATCGATTCACCGACGATCACCGGAAGACAAGCCATGGCCACGATGCGACAACCGATCGAGAGCGGCGTCCCCGACAACAAGCCGTTCCTGCACCCGACGCTGCTGAAGAACTACGGCAACTGGCGCTACCACGACCGGCCGCGCCCCGGCGTGCTGCACCATGTCGCGCACAGCGGCGACGAGGTCTGGTCGGTGCGCGCCGGCACGCAGCGGCAGATGGACGTCTACACGATCCGCAAGCTGTGCGACATCGCCGACACCTTTGCCGAAGGGCACGTGCGCTTCACGATCCGCTCGAACATCGAGTTCATGGTGTCCGACCCGAACAAGGTCGCGCCGCTGGTCGAGGCACTGACCAGCAACGGCTTCCCGGTCGGCGGCACCGGCAATTCGGTGTCGGCGATCGCGCACACGCAGGGCTGGCTGCATTGCGACATCCCGGGCACCGACGCCTCGGGCGCGGTCAAGGCGCTGATGGACGACCTGTACGAGGAGTTCATCAAGGAAGAGATGCCCAACCGCGTGCACCTGTCGACCTCGTGCTGCGAGATCAACTGCGGCGGCCAGGCCGACATCGCGATCATCGTGCAGCACACCAAGCCGCCGAAGATCAACCACGACCTGGTGGCCAACGTCTGCGAGCGCCCGGCGGTGGTGGCGCGCTGCCCGGTCGCGGCGATCCGGCCGGCGCTCGTCAACGGCAAGCCGTCGCTCGAGATCGACGAGAAGAAATGCATGTGCTGCGGCGCCTGCTACCCGCCCTGCCCGCCGATGCAGATCAACGACCCGGAGCACACCAAGCTGGCGATCTGGGTCGGCGGCAAGAACTCGAACGCGCGCGGCAAGCCCGTGTTCATGAAGATGGTCGCGTCGGGCCTGCCGAACAACCCGCCGCGCTGGCCCGAGGTGTCGGCGATGGTGAAGAAGATCCTTTACACCTACAAGGACGATGCCCGCTCGTGGGAGCGCGTGTCGGACTGGATCGAGCGCATCGGCTGGCCGCGCTTCTTCGAGAAGTGCGACCTGCCGTTCACCAAGTACCTGATCGACGACTGGCGCGGCTCGCGGGCCAGCCTGAACGCGTCGACCCACATCCGGTTCTAGAAGGACGGTATGAAGTTCGGTCTGCTCGTCAGCGAGGGCCCGTACACCCACCAGGCCAGCGACAGCGCGTACCAGTTCGTGGTCGCCGCGCTGGCCCGGGGGCACGAGATCCAGCGCGTGTTCTTCTATCACGACGGCGTGAACAACGCGACCCGGCTGACCGAGCCGCCGCAGGACGACCGCCACATCGTGAACCGCTGGTCGGCGCTGGCAGCGCAGCACCAGGTCGACCTGGTGGTCTGCGTGGCGGCGGCGCTGCGCCGCGGCATCAAGGAGGAAGTGCTGGCGCCGGGCTTTCGCATCTCGGGTCTCGGGCAACTGGCCGACAGCGGCATCAAGGCCGACCGCCTGATCACCTTCGGGGACTGATGCGATGAAGAAGTTCATGTTCGTCAACCGCAAGCCCCCCCACGGGACGATCTACGCGCTCGAAAGTCTCGAGGTGGTGCTGATCACCGCGACCTTCGACCAGGACGTGAGCCTCGTGTTTCTCGACGACGGCGTCTACGAGATCGTCAAGGGCCAGAGCACGAAGGGCATCGGCATCAAGAACTTCTCGCCATCCTACCGGGCGCTCGAGGGCTACGACATCGAGAAGCTCTACGTCGAGCGCGAGTCGCTCGAATCGCGCGGCCTCACCGAGGCCGACCTGCTGGTGCCGGTCGAGGTGCTCGACTCGGCGCAGATGGCGGCGCTGATGGCCGAGCAGGATGTCGTGCTGAGTTTCTGAAAGAGCCCCATGCTGCACATCGTCAACAAATCACCGTCGCAGACGCGCACGCTCGACAGCTGCCTGCGCCTGTCGCAGGACGGTCAGGCGCTGCTGCTGATCGAGGACGGCGTGTACGCCGCCACCACGCGCAGCCCGGCCGCCGCGGCCGTGCGCGAGGCGCTCAAGCGCCTGAAGGTCTACGCGCTGCAACCCGACCTCGAGGCCCGGGGCATGCACACGGCCGTGCTCGACGGCGTCACGCTGGTCGACTATGGCGGCTTCGTCGACCTGGTGGCCGAGCACACCGCTTCCCAATCGTGGCTGTAGGCCAGCATCCATTCATCACCGAATTCGAACCAGGAGATCCGCATGAGCAGCTTTGAACTGAACGGCAAGACCTACGAGACCGACGAAGAGGGCTACCTCGTGAACCTGGCCGAGTGGACGCCGGAAGCCGGGGCCTACATGGCGACGGTCGAGAACGTCGACATGACACCCAGCCACTGGGAGGTCGTGAACTTCCTGCGCGACTACTACAACGAGTACCAGATCGCCCCGGCGGTGCGGGTGCTGACGAAGGCGATCGGCAAACAGCTCGGGCCCGAGAAGGGCAACAGCAAGTACCTGTACGAGCTGTTCCCGTACGGCCCGGCCAAGCAGGCGTGCAAGATCGCCGGCCTGCCCAAGCCGACCGGCTGCGTCTGACGCATCCGCCCGCCGCGCCGCGCGCCGACCAGAGCCGCACCGCATGTCTGCGCTGACGATCCTCTACGCGGTGCTGTTCTACGCGGCGACGCTGGTGCTCGTGGTCGGCACCGGCGCGAAGATCCGCCGCTATGCGCGCACCCCGGCACCGCTGAAGATCCCGACCACGCCGGCGCCGACGACGAGCAGCGGTGTCGGCCTGCGCATGGCACGCGAGGTCGTGTTCTTCGAGAGCCTGTTCCGTGCCAGCAAATGGACCTGGATCTTCGGCTGGACCTTCCATGCGGCGCTGCTGCTCGTGCTGCTGCGCCACACGCGCTACTTTCAGGAACCCGTGTGGTTCCCGATCGCGCTGGTCCAGCCCTTCGGGACCTACGCCGGCTTCGCGATGGTCGCCGGCCTGGGCGGCCTGTGGGCGCGCCGCTGGTGGGTCGATCGCGTGCGCTACATCTCGACGCCGTCGGACCACCTGATGCTCGCGCTGCTGCTCGCGATCGGCGTGTCGGGCCTGGCGATGCGCTTCGTCGCGCACACCGACATCGTGGCGCTGAAGGCCTTCGTGCTCGGGCTGATGCGCTTCGACTGGCAGCCGCTGCCGTCCGACCCGGTGCTGCTCGTGCACCTGGCGCTGGTGGCGCTGCTGATGCTGATCTTCCCGATCAGCAAGCTGCTGCACGCGCCGGGGCTGTTCTTCAGCCCGACGCGCAACCAGTCCGACAACGCCCGCGAGCAGCGCCACGTGGCCAGCTGGGCCGCCGCGCTCGACAAATAGGAACGCTGCCGTGGCCACTGCCGCTTTCGAAACGCCCAAGCTCAAGCCCTACCCGGTGATCCCGCTGGTGCAGGTGGGCGCGATGGCGCACAGCAAGCCGTACGCGGCGGCGCCGGCGATCCAGCAGGCGATCGGGTTCCCCGGCGAGCTGGTGGAGGACTGGCAGGGCAAGGTCATCGCCAAGATGGGCGAGATGCTCGGCAAGTACCGCTCGCTGCAGGTCT
>JAYSLR010000212.1:0-2130 GCA_043725365.1 Rhizobacter sp.
CGGCACTGCACACGCACGACCGCTTCGGCCGGCGCGTCGACACGGTCGAGTTCCATCCGAGCTACCACGCGCTGCTCGGGGCCGCGGTCGGCGCCGGCCTGCATGCGACGCCGTGGTCGCTGGGCGAGGGTGCGCATCTGGAGCGCGCCGCGGGCTTCCTGATGTTCACGCAGCTCGAACCGTCGGTGCTGTGCCCGGTCTCGATGACCTATGCGGTCACGCCGGCGCTGCGCGGCAACGCGGCCGTGTTCGCCGACTGGTTCGACAAGCTCGCCAGCACACGCTACGACCCCCGTCTGGCGAACGTGCAGACCAAGAGCGGCGTGACAATGGGCATGGGCATGACCGAGAAGCAGGGCGGCTCGGACGTGCGCGCGAACACCACGCGCGCCGAGTACGTCGAAGACACGGCCTGGGGTCGCTGCTACCGGCTGGTCGGCCACCAGTGGTTCATGTCGGCGCCGATGAGCGATGCCTTCCTCGTGCTGGCGCAGACGCCGGCCGGCCTCTCCTGCTTCTTCCTGCCGCGCGTGCTGCCGGATGGAAGCGGCAATGGCGGCCTCAACGCCATCGCGATCCAGCGCCTGAAGGACAAGCTCGGCAACCACGCGAACGCGAGTTCCGAGGTCGAATTCGACGGCGCGCTCGCCTGGCTGGTCGGCGAAGAAGGGCGCGGCGTGGCACAGATCCTCGAGATGGGCACGCTGACGCGACTCGACTGCGCACTGGGCACCGCCGGCCTGATGCGCGGCGCCGTCGCCCTGGCTTTGCACCATTGCGCGCAGCGCAGCGCGTTCGGCAAGCCGTTGATCGAGCAGCCGCTGATGCGCAACGTGCTCGCCGACCTGGCGATCGAGAGCGAGGCCGCGACGGCCCTCGCGCTGCGCCTGGCGCGCGCGGTTGACCGCCAGGACGATCCATTCGAGGCGCTGATGCGCCGCGTGCTGACGCCGGTCGCGAAATTCTGGGTCTGCAAGCGCGGCGCCGCGCTGGCGCAGGAGGCGATGGAGTGCCTGGGCGGCAACGGCTATGTCGAGGAGCACGGCGAGGGCGTGATGGCGCGCATCTACCGCGAGATGCCGCTGAACTCGATCTGGGAGGGCGCCGGCAACATCATGGCGCTCGACCTGCTGCGTGCGCTGCGCAGGCGCGGCGGCGCCGGCGCCGACGTGGTGCAGGCGCTCGCTGCCGAACTGGCCAGCGCGCGCGACGCGAACCCGTTGCTCGACCGCTTTGCCGACGCGCTGATGGCGCGCTTCAACGATGCCGCCGACGGCGGTGGCGACGAGGCCGGCGCGCGTCGACTGGCACAGGACGTCGCGCTGGCGGTGCAGGGCGCGCTGCTGGCGCGCAATGCGCCCGGCTTCATGTTCGAGGCGTTCTGCCGTTCGCGCCTCGGCGGCGAGGGCCCCCAGGTCTTCGGCACGCTGCCGGCCGGCCTCGACGTCGAATCCATCCTGCAGCGCGCCAGCCCCGGCGTGCACTGACGAGACGCTTCCCATGCCCGACCTGATCCTGCACCACTACGCCGGCTCGCCGTTCTCGGAGAAGGTGCGCCTGATCCTGGGCTTCAAGGGCCTCGCCTGGCACTCGGTGATCGTGCCGACGATCCTGCCCAAGCCCGACGTGGTCGCGTTGACCGGCGGCTACCGCCGCACGCCGTTCATGCAGATCGGCGCCGACATCTACTGCGACACCGCGCTGATGTGCCGTGTGATCGATACGCTGCAGCCCGAGCCGCCGCTCTACCCGATGGCCACCGCCGGCATCGCCGACATCGTCGCGCAATGGGCCGACACCACGCTGTTCTGGACCGCGGTGCCGTTCACGCTGCAGCCGGCCGGCGTGACGCACGTGCTGAAGGACGCGACGCCCGAGATGCTGAAGGCCTTCGGCGCCGACCGCGCGGCCATGAACCCGAACCTGCGGCGTGCGACGGTTCCCGACGGTGCCGCCGCGCTCGCCACCTACCTCGGCCGACTCGAGCACCTGCTGGACGACGGCCGGCCGTTCCTGCTCGGTGCGCTCGCCAGCATCGCCGACTTCTCGGCCGCGCAGTCGGTCTGGTTCATCCACCTCGCGCCGCCGATTGCCGCGCTACTGCGGTCCTACCCGAAGGTCGAGGCCTGG
>JAYSLR010000213.1:0-4220 GCA_043725365.1 Rhizobacter sp.
CCGGTGCATCGCCTCGATGATGCGGTTCATGTCGCGCGGGTGCAGGCCGATGCTGGGCTCGTCGAGCACGAACATCGTGTTGACCAGCGAGGTGCCGAGCGCGGTCGTCAGGTTGATGCGCTGGACCTCGCCGCCGCTGAGCGTGCGACTCTGGCGGTCCAGCGTCAGGTAGCCGATGCCCACATCGACCAGGTACTTCAGGCGTGTGCGGATCTCGTCCTGCAGCAGCTTCAGCGCGTCGTCGAGCATCGTGCTGGGCAGCGTCAGCTGGTCGAAGAAGCGGTGCAGGCGCTCGATCGGGACCAGCATCAGGTCGTGCACGGTGAGCCCGGGCAGCGCCTCGAGCTGCGCGCGGCTCCACTGGGTGCCGCGCGGCAGGAAGCGCTTCGCGGGCGCGAGCACCGCATCGGCGTCGGCCTTGGTGCCCAGGCGCCACAGCATCGCCTCGGTCTTCAACCGTGCGCCGCCGCAGACCTCGCACGGCGTGTAGCTGCGGTACTTCGACAGCAGCACGCGGATGTGCATCTTGTACGCCTTGCTCTCGAGGTACTCGAAGAAGCGCTTGACGCCGTACCACTGCTTGTTCCAGTTGCCCTTCCAGTTCGGCGTGCCGTTGATGACCCAGTCGCGCTGCGCCTCGCTGAGCATGTTCCACGCGGTGTCGCGCGGGATGCCGGCCTCGCCGCCGTACTTCAGCAGGTCGTCCTGGCAGTCCTTCCAGGCCGGCGTCTGCATCGGCTTGATCGCGCCCGAGCGCAAGGTCTTGCGGCCGTCGGGGATCACCAGCCCGTAGTCGACGCCGATCACGCGGCCGAAGCCGCGGCAGGTCTCGCAGGCGCCGTAGGCCGAGTTGAACGAGAACAGCGCCGGCTGCGGGTCGGCGTAGCGGATGTCGCTGTCGGGACAATGCAGGCCGGTCGAGAAGCGCCACAGCTCCGGTTCGCCTTCGTCCTTCAACGCATAGACGATCACCCGACCAGACCCGCGTTTCAGCGCCGTCTCGATCGCCTCGATCGCGCGGATCTTCTCGGTGCCCTGCAGCCGGAACCGGTCCGCGACCACGTCGAGCAGCTTGCGCGGGCCGGTCGGCGATGCCACTTCGCGCTCGGCCTGCACGCGCGTGAAGCCGCTCGCGGCCAGCCATTGCGCGACCTCGTCGGCGCTGGTGCCGCCGGGCAGTTCGACCGGGAAGGTCACCACGAGCCGCGGGTCGCTGCCGGCCGTGCGCTGCATCAGGTCGGCGTAGATGGTCTCCGGCGAATCGTGGCGCACCGCTTGCGCGGTCTGCCGGTCGAACAGCTGCGCGGCGCGGGCGAACAGCAGCTTCAGGTGGTCGTTCAGCTCGGTCATCGTGCCGACCGTGCTGCGCGAGCTGCGCACCGGATTCGTCTGGTCGATCGCGATCGCGGGCGGCACGCCGTCGACGCGATCCACGGCGGGCCGGTCCATGCGGTCGAGGAACTGACGCGCGTAGGCGCTGAAGGTCTCGACGTAGCGGCGCTGGCCTTCGGCGTACAGCGTGTCGAACACCAGGCTGGACTTGCCCGAGCCGCTAGGCCCGGTGACCACCGTCATCTCGCCGGTTCGGATGTCCAGGTCCACATTCTTGAGGTTGTGCTGACGCGCGCCGCGGATGAGGATCAGACCGGAAGTCATGCAGGAACTACTTTCTTGAGCGAGCCGAGCATTCTATGGATGGGGTGGCGATCGAACGGCAGGGCGCGCAAAGACCCCTGCCCGACGCTCGCCGGACAGGTAACATTCGTGATTCGCCCGATCCGCCCGGCGCCGCATGAGTGACGACCCGACTGTGCCGAACCTCCCCGACCCGCCCGCGTCGCACAGCCTGTTGAGTGCCGCCGCGCGCAACGACCGGCGCCTGTTCGACAGCCTGAACGAGGGTGTCTGGGAGCGCGACCTGAACACCGGCGAGGTCTGGTACTCGCCGCGCTACAAGGCCTTGCTCGGGTTCGAGGATCACGAGCTGGCGAACCTCGTCGGCGCGGTGCGCGAGCGCATGCACCCCGACGACCTCGCCGGCGTGCGTGCCGCGTTCGCCGAAGCGGCCCGGACGATGGGCAAGGGCGGCGAGGTGCTGGCGCGCGTGCGCGTCAAGGAGGGCCCCTACCGCTGGTTCCGCGGCCGCTTCACGGTCTGGCCCGATGCCCAGGGCCGGGCCGCGGTGCTGGTCGGTGCGCTCCACGACGTGCACGACCAGGTCGTCGCGACCGAAGCGCTGAGGGCGCAGCAGGCGGTGCTCGAGCAGCGCGTGCGCGAGCGCACGCAGGGCCTGGAGGCGGCGCTGCAGCTGGCCGACGCACAACGCCTCGAGGCCGAGCGCGCGAACCGGACCAAGGCCAGCTTCCTCGCCCACATGAGCCACGAGCTGCGCACGCCGCTGAACGGCGTGCTCGGCATGACGCAGCTCGCGCACGCGCTGGCGCTGGGTGCCGAACAGCGCCGCTACCTCGAGCTGGCGCAGCAGGCCGGCCAGACCCTGCTCGGCTTTCTCGACGACGTGCTCGACTTCGCGCAGGCCGAGGCCGGCCGGCTGCAGTTGCGCGACGAGACCTTCGATCTCGCCGGCCTGGCGGCCGAGACGCTGCGCGGCTTCATGCCCTCGGTGCGCCGCAAGGGTCTGCAGGTCGGCTTCGACTACGTCGGCGACATCACCCACGTGCGCGCCGATGCCGGGCGCGTGCGGCAGGTCATCAGCAACCTGCTCGGCAACGCGATCAAGTACACCGATGCCGGCCGCATCCTGCTGATCGTCGCGGTCGAACCCGGCGCCGACGGTGCGCCGTGCCGGGTGCGGCTGCGTGTGCGCGACAGCGGCGTCGGCATGGACGAAGCGACCGCGGCACGCGTGTTCGAGCCCTTCGAGCAGGGCGAGTCCGGCAGCGCCCGCCGCCACAGCGGCAGCGGCCTGGGCCTGTCGGTGGTGCAGGTGCTGGCGCGGCTGATGGGCGGCGGCGTCTCGGTGCGCAGCCGGCCGGGCCACGGCTCGGAGTTCCGCGTCGAACTGCAGCTGGCGGCCGAAGCCGGGCAGCCCTTGCGCGCGTTGGCCGCCGCCGCCCCGGCCCGCGGCCATGCCTGGGTGCTGGTGCGCGACACGGCGCACGCCGAGGGCATCGGCACACGGCTCGCGCGCATCGGCTGGTCGACCCATGTGCTGCCCGACGTGGCGGCGGCGATCGCCCGGCTGCGCAGCGGGTCGCCCGGCAGCGTCGCGCCGGACTGCGTGCTGATCGGCGAGGACTCGCTCGGCGACGACACCGATTTCGAGCGCCTGCGCCACGGCCTGCGGCCGGGAACGCCGGTGACGCTGCTGCTGCGCCCGGACTTCCACCTCGGCACCGTGCACGCGGCGACGGAACGCCTGCAGTTGCGGATCGTGATCGCGCCGCTGACACCGGCCGAGCTGTACTCGATCCTGAAAAGCGCCGACGCACCGCCGCAACCGGCGCCGCTGCCCATGGTGGAGCCGCCGACCGAGCGGCAGCACAGTGTGCTGGTCGTCGAGGACAACCTGATGAACCAGATCATCGCGCGCGAGATGGTGGCCGCGCTGGGCATGCGCCCGGCGGTGGTCGGCAGCGGCGAGGAGGCGGTGCTGAGCTGCCGCAGCACGCCGCCCGACCTGGTGCTGATGGACATCCAGATGCCCGGCATGGACGGCCTGGAGACGACCCGGCAGCTGCGCGCGCTGCAGGCCGCCGGCGAGATGAGGCAATTCCCGATCATCGCGCTGACCGCGCACGCGATGGCCTCGGACCGCCAGGCCAGCCTCGCCGCCGGCATGGACGGGCACCTGACGAAGCCGGTGCAGCTCGATCAGCTGCGCGGCGTGCTGCGGGAGTGGCTGGCGGCCGGGCACGGCTAGGGTCAGGCGGCCGCGGTCGAGGCTGTCGGCGTTGGTCGCGAGTCGCTCTCGGCCAACAGCAGACATCCGCCTCGCAAAACTTAGTGTCCGAGAGCGCACATCGGCGTACAGGTAGTTGACGTAAACGCGCAACTTCGAACTCGCTCTAGCCCTGACGACCCTGGCCAGTACCGTTAGCTACGAGTGTCAACTAAGCCGGCGCAAGGCCCTGCTCCCCCGCGCTTCCCACCAACTCTTCCTCACTACGAGGGAAGTGTTTCCGAGCGGCCTGCAAGTCGTTGCACGTCCCATAATTTCCATCCTTCGCGGCGCGGCTGCACGCCACAGGCGTGCAGCC
>JAYSLR010000214.1:0-2085 GCA_043725365.1 Rhizobacter sp.
GCTTCAGAGGATTTGGAGGACACGACGATGAGATCGACGCCGGCAAGAAACTCCCGGTACGCGGCCTGCCAGCGCCTGCAGATCAGCCAGAGCTTCGGAAGCTTGAGGAAGCCGAGCGGGCTTTCCCGCGCGTCATACAAGCCGTGGTTCCAGTGCGAGGCATAGGTCAGGTCGCCCAGCCAGACCGCCCGGCGCCGTCCTTCGCCGAGCGCCCGGCCGGCCGCCAGGCAACCCAGATCGAAATAAAGCACCTGCGGCGCATCGAAGCGGCGCGCCAGCTCGACTGCGTCGCCAGCAAGCGCCGCCGGAATCGGGCGTCCCGAATACTTGTCGAAGCGCAGCAGCTCCGGCACGACGGCGGCGTGCACCTCGCAGCTTCCGGAAGCCTGCAGCTCGGCGCGCAATTCCGCGGCCGGCGCGCCCGCATCGGAGGACTTCTCCACCAGCAGCAGGCACAGCACCTGGTAGCCCGCGCGCAACAGCTGGTCGAGGTAGTGGAAGAACAGCACGCTGCTCGCGCCGCGGCTTCTGTGCGGCACGCCCGGCACGCAGACCAGGAGGCGCCTCACCTCAATCCAGGATGCGCAGGTCCGGCAGCGGCACGATGATCTTCGACTTCAGGCCCTTCTGCCGCAGCGCCCGGATGATGGGATCCGCGTAGTGCCAGGACAGGATCAGCGCGTAGTCGGGCTGCTCTTTCAGCATCACCGCCTCGTCGAGGATCGGGATGTGCGTGGTCGGCGTGTACATGCCGAGCTTCAGCGAGGTCGCCTGCTCGGCGATGTAGGGGATGAGGTCGCGCGAGATGCCGCAATAGGCGAGCAGCGTGACGCAGCGTCCCGGGCAGCCGACGCCAACCACGCGCTTGCCCTCGTCGGCCAGGCGCACCAGCAGCGAGCGGATCTTGCGCATCGAGTCCTGGATGCGCGTGGCGAAGGTCTCATAGGTCTTATCCGCGTACGCGCCCTGGCGCTCCTCCTCGGCGAGCAGCGCGGCGACACGCGGGGAAACCGCATGGCCCTCCCCCTTGCGCGCGTAGACGCGGAGCGAGCCGCCGTAGTTCGGGATGCGCTCGGCGTCGACCAGCGTGAAGCCGTGCAGGCGGAACAGCTGCTGCAGCGGCTTCACCAGGTAGAAGCGCAGGTGCTCGTGGTAGATGGAGTCGTACTGCAGCGTCTCGAGGATCGCCATCATGTAGTGCGACTCGCTGACGAAATAGCCGCCGTCGCGCAGCAGCTCGCCGATGCCGCCCAGCAGCGTGCTCAGCTTGTCGACATGCGCGAACACGTTCGCCGCCGTGACCAGCCCCGCCGCGCCGTGCTCGGCGACGATGCCGCGCGCGACTTCGCGGCTGAAGAACGCGTTCACCGTGGGAATGCCCGCGGCAACGGCGATCTGGGCGATCTTGGTCGGCTCCACGCCCAGCACGCGCATGCCCGCCGCCTTGAAGCCCTCGAGGATGGTGCCGTCGTTCGAGCCGATGTCGACCACCAGCGCCTTCGCCTCCAGGCCGATGGAACCGATGACGTGCGCCGACATGGCGTGCAGGTTCTTCTTCAGCGTCTCGGTGATGCCGCTGCGGTACGGGTAGTCCGGGAAAAACAGCTCCTTCGGGTCCACCACGTGGTCGATCTGCACCAGGCCGCAGGCGCGGCAACGCAGCAGGTGCAGCGGATAGGCCGTCTCGCCCATCTTCAGCTGCGAGGGCACGCGCAACGAATCGCAGGGCGCGCTGTACCCCAGGTCGATGATCGCCTGCAGGTCGCGCGAAGCGCAGACCTGGCAGCGCTCGAGGTGGCCGAGCGGGAGATCGCTGACGTTTTCGCTACGGTTTTGCTGAACGCTCATCTCTATATCCGCCTCTGTGGTGACGCTAGTTCGGTCTGGAACGACGCGTAGGCGCGCGCGATCCCGTCGTCCAATGCTATCCCGGAGCGCCAGTCCATCGAGCACAGCCGAGACACATCGAGCAGCTTGCGCGGCGTGCCGTCGGGCTTGGCCGGGTCGAAGACCAGCGCGCCCTTGAAGCCCACGGCGCGCGCGATGCCCTCGGCCAGCTCGCGAATCGTCACGTCGCTGCCGGTG
>JAYSLR010000215.1:0-8965 GCA_043725365.1 Rhizobacter sp.
ACGCCGCCGATGCGCGCACTGCCCTTCTCGCCGAGGATCGTGATCGAGCCTTCGAGGTTCTTCGGGTGCGTCAGCATCGTCACGTTGATCGAGCCCATCGCGCCGTTGCGCCATTTCAGCGCGGCCACGCCGGTGTCCTCGACCTCGATGTCGCGCGCCAGCGTGCCGGTGTAGGCCATCACGCTCTCGACCGGGCCGACGATCCAGTCGAGCAGGTCGACGTAGTGGCTGGCCTGATTCATGAACGCGCCGCCGTCGAACTCCCAGGTGCCGCGCCACGCGGCGCTGTCGTAGTAGCTCTGCGGTCGCGTCCAGAACACATTCACGGTGACCATGTAGAGGCGGCCGAAGCGGCCCGCGTCGACGGCCTGCTTGAGCAGCTGCAGGGTCCGGTTGCGGCGGTTCTGCTTGACGACGAACAGGCGCACGCCGGCGTCGTCGCAGGCGCGCACCATCGCCAGGCCGTCGGCCCAGCGCGTGGCCATCGGCTTCTCGGTCATCACGTCCAGGCCGGCGGCCGCCACCTCCTGAGCTTGGCTGCCGTGCAGGCCGCTGGGCGTGGCGAGCACGACGCAATCGGCGGCGCTGCCGGCGAGCATCGCGGTGAGCGTCGCGAAACCGGGCACGCCGGTGCGCCCGACCATCGCCGCGAGGGCGGCCGGGTCGGTGTCGCACACCGCGGCGAGTTCGCAGCGCTGCGCGTGCTTGGCGATCGCATCGACGTGGTTGCCGGCGATGCGCCCGCAGCCGAGCACGGCGAAGCGGATCTTGCGGTCGGTGATCGGGGGGCGGCGCACGTGCATGACGGGCGCTATTGTCGCCGAGTCACAGGCGCCGGACGCGCAGCCCGGCGGCCCGAAGTCGGCTCGCATCGCAGGCCGATTTCAACGTGCGCACTGCCCGCCACCCCGTAAAATCGCCGGCTCACCGAAAGCCCCCATGACCGACGAGAACCAGCTGATCACCGAGCGCCGCGCCAAGCTCGCCGCGATTCGCGCGCAAGGCATTGCCTTCCCGAACGACTTCAAGCCCCGGCACGCCGCGGCCGATCTGTTGCGCCTGCACGGCGACCAGCCGAACGAAACGCTCGAGCCGCTGGCCGTCAAGGTGGTCATCGCCGGCCGCCTGATGCTCAAGCGCGTGATGGGCAAGGCCAGCTTCGGCACGCTGCAGGACGGCTCGGGCCAGATCCAGCTCTTCGTCACCCGGGACGCGCTCGGCGAGGCCGCCTACGACGCCTTCAAGCACTGGGACCTGGGCGACATCCTCGGCGCCGAAGGCACGCTCTTCAAGACCCGCACCGGCGAGCTGTCGGTGCGCGTCAGCGCACTGCGCCTGCTGACGAAGAGCCTGCGTCCGCTGCCCGACAAGTTCCACGGCATGTCCGACCAGGAGCAGAAGTACCGCCAGCGCTATGTCGACCTGATCACCGACCCCGAGGCGCGCGCGCGCTTCGCGGCGCGCAGCAAGGCGCTGGCGTCGATCCGCCAGTTCATGGTCGAGCACCACTTCATCGAAGTGGAGACGCCGATGCTGCACCCGATCCCGGGCGGCGCGAACGCGAAGCCCTTCGTCACGCACCACAACGCGCTCGACCAGCAGATGTTCCTGCGCATCGCGCCCGAGCTGTACCTGAAGCGGCTGATCGTCGGCGGCTTCGAGCGCGTGTTCGAGATCAACCGCAGCTTCCGCAACGAGGGCGTGTCGGTGCGGCACAACCCCGAGTTCACGATGATGGAGTTCTACGCGGCGTACTGGAACCATCACGACCTGATGGACTTCACCGAAGAGGTGCTGCGCCACGCGGCGCGCGTGGCGACCGGTTCGGCGGCGATCAGCTACGCCGGCAAGCCGGTCGCGCTCGACGAGCCGTTCGCGCGGCTCACGGTGCGCGATTCGCTGGTCCGGCATGCCGGCCTGACGGAAGTCGAGGCCATCGACGCGGCGGCGCTGCATGCGAAGCTGAAGTCGCTCGGCGAGGAGCCGCCGGCGCACTGGACGCTGGCCGAGCTGCAGTTCGGCTTGTTCGAGGCCGCGGTCGAGGAGCAGCTCTGGCAGCCGACGTTCATCATCGACTATCCGGTCGAGGTCTCGCCGCTGGCGCGCGCCTCCGACACCGACCCGTCGGTCACCGAGCGCTTCGAGCTCTTTATCACCGGGCGCGAGTACGCGAACGGCTTCTCGGAGCTGAACGACGCCGAGGACCAGGCCGCGCGCTTCCAGGCGCAGGCCGCGAACAAGGAGGCCGGCGACGAGGAGGCGATGTACTACGACGCCGATTTCATCCGCGCGCTCGAATACGGCATGCCGCCGACCGGCGGCTGCGGCATCGGCATCGACCGGCTGATCATGCTGATCACCGATTCGCCGAGCATCCGCGACGTGATCCTGTTCCCGTCGCTGCGCAACGAGGGCTGAGATGTCTGCCCGCACGTCGCTTCGCTCCTGCCTCCCGAGGGGGCGCTCAGCCGCCTCGAGGCGGCTCGGCGCCGGCTGAGATGACGCCGCGCCTGGGCACATTGCCGGAGATCGAGGCAGCGCTGTGGCAGCGGCTCGGCGCGGCCGTGACCGACAAGGCGCACGAGTGGCGCACTCCGGCGCTGGCGACCGTCAACGGCGACGTGGCCGACGCCCGCATCGTCGTGCTGCGCGAGGTCGACGCGCGCCAGAAGCAGCTGCTGTTCTACACCGACGAGCGCGCCGGCAAGGTGTCGCAGTTGCTGAACCGGCCGCACGGCACGGTGCTGATGTGGTCGCGCAAGCTCGGCTGGCAGCTGCGCTGCCACGTGCGGCTCTCGCTGGAGATGTCGGGCCTGTCGGCGTCGTCGCGCTGGGCCCGCATCAAGCTGACGCCGGCTGCGCAGGAATACCTGTCGGCGATGCCCCCGGGGGCGCCGCTGGCGGATGTGAGACATGCGGGCAGCGGCGCGGTGGCGCGCGAGTACTTCGCCGTCATCGGCGCCGACGTCGAGCGGGTCGACTGGTTGGAGCTGCACCCGGACGGCAATCGGCGCGCGATCTTCGACGACGAGGGCGCGCGCTGGATCCAGCCCTGACTCAGGGGGCGGCGGCATTCCGCCGCCGGGTGCCCCATCTCAGCGCTGCCCGAACACGGCCTTGCGCTTGTTCAGGAACGCGTCCATGCCCTCCTTCTGATCCTCGGTCGCGAACATCGAATGGAACAGGCGCCGCTCGAACATGATCCCGTCGGCGAGCGTGCCCTCGAACGCGCGGTTCACGCTTTCCTTGGCGGCCATCACGCTCATCGCGCTGAGTTCGTTGATCGCGTCGGCCGCGGCCAGCGTCACGCTCATCAGCTCGGCCAGCGGCACGACGCGCGAGACCAGGCCGCCGCGCTCGGCCTCGGCGGCATCGATCATCCGGCTCGTCAGCACCATGTCCATCGCCTTGGCCTTGCCGACCGCTCGCGGCAGGCGCTGGGTGCCGCCGGCGCCGGGGATGATGCCGAGCTTGATCTCGGGCTGGCCGAACTTCGCGTTGTCGGCGGCGATGATGAAGTCGCTCATCATCGCCAGCTCGCAGCCGCCGCCGAGCGCGAAACCGGCGACCGCGGCGATCACCGGCTTGCGGATGCTGCGGATCGTCTCCCAGTTGCGGGTGATGAAGTCGGCGCCGTAGCTGTCAGTCAGCGTCATCTTCGCCATCGCGCTGATGTCGGCGCCGGCGGCGAACGCCTTCTCGCTGCCGGTGATCACGATGCAGCCGATGCCGGCATCGGCGTCGAAGGCCTTCAGCGCCGCGCCGAGTTCGTCCATCAGCGCGTCGTTCAGCGCATTCAGCTGCTTCGGCCGGTTCAGCGTGATCAGGCCGGTCTGGCGTGCGCCCTCGCCGCGCCGCTCGGTCAGGATGTTCTCGAAGTTCATGCCGTGTTCCCTGGAGTGAATCGTGACTGTAGCGCCGCTCAGTTGGCCACCTCGGGCGGCCTGGAGATCAGCAGATCGACATAGGTCTGCGCGTCCTGCTCGAAGCGCAGGCGCGCCGGAAAATACTGCAGCTGCGGCGCGAACCACATCTCGACGCGCAGCGTGCCGGGCTTGTGCTCGCCGCGCGGCTTCAGGTGGATGCCGGTCAGCGGGCCGAGCGGCGTGTTCAGCACCTGCTGCTCGACCACGTCGTAGGTCCAGACGTCCATCTTCTTCGGCAGCGCGAGCGGGATGTCGACGCTGCCGCCGACGCGCAGCAGTTCGGGCCGGGTGCTGAACAGGTAGGTCAGCTGCACGAACTGGCTCGCGGTGTCCTGCACACCGGGCAGCGCGGTGCGCACGTCGCCGTTCGCGAGCACGACGTAGCCGGCGTCGAACAGCACGGTCTGGCGCGGGCGATCGTTCATCAGGAACCGGATGTCCTGATCGTAGCGGCGCGGCGCCAGGCCATCGGCGGTGATCTCGCCGTCGCTGGTCGAGCGCTGCGTGATCAGCGGCGCGAGCTTCGGGCCGACGATGAAGTCCACGTGCACCTGGTAGTGCGAACCGACCCGGACCCATTCGACCTGCGCGCTGCCGTTGACCTCGCCGCGGTAGTTGCCGGTGAGCAGGTAGCTGACGCGGGTCGACGTCGGCCACTCGAACGGCGCGCCGCCGGCGGACGACGCCGCCGGCGCGGCGGGCGGGGCGCTCGCCACCGCCGTCTCGGTGGCGACCGCGATAGCAGGTTCCGCGACGGGCGCGCTCGCGGGCGCAACGACCGCCTCCACCGGTTGCGGCTCGGGCGCCGACGCGGGCTTGGGCGGCTTGGGTTTGCGCGGGCGCGGCGCCACCGGAACCGCGGCCGGCGGCGGGACGGCCGGCGCCGCGGTCGGCGGCGGTGCGCTCAGCGCCATCTCGCGCACGTAGGCGACCTCGATGCGCGGCGGCAGCGCCTGGTCGGCCACCAGCCCGGCCATCCGGTCGGCCACGCCTTGCGTGACATAGCCGTGGACGATGATCACGCCGATCAGCAGCGCCAGCCACGCGCTGCGGCGGCGCCACGTCGGCGCCGGGCCGAGCAGGCGGGTCAGGCCCCGAGCCATGCCTTGCGCAACGCGGCGGCCGCCTTCGCGGGGGCTGCGGCCGGCTTCAGCGCGATCGCGCCGGCCGCCGGCGCGGCCGCGGCCGGCAGCCGCAGCGCCAGCAACAGCACGCGCTGGTCGCGCGCGACCAGCCACGGCTGGGCCGCGTCGGCGCGGAGCACGCGCAGCGCGTCGTCGAGCCGGCGCACGCGCCAGCCGGCGACCGCCAGCAACTCGTCGCCGGCCGCCAGCCCGGCCTGCTCGGCGGCGCCGCTACGCAGCACCTGGCTGACCTTGATGCCGGTCAACGCGCTCTCGCTGACGCGCAGGCCGACGCGCTGCGCCAGCGTTGCCGGCTCGGCCTGCCAGTCGACGCCGGCGCGTTCGAGCAGGCCCGGCAGCGGCAGGTCGTCGGTGCCGTGCACCCAGGCCGCGAGCTCGTCCGCATAGGAGCGACCGCCGACCCGCTGCAGCGCTTCGGCGATCTGCGCCTCGGCGATCGGCCCGCCGCGGCTCGCGGCCCACAGCGTGCGCATCACGTCGTCGAGCGAGCCGCGGCCCTCGCCGCGCAGCGTCAGGTCGAGCGCGAGCGCGACCAGCGCGCCCTTGGTGTAGTAGCTGATCGTCGCGTTCGGCGTGTTCTCGTCGGCACGGTAGTACTTGACCCAGGCGTCGAAGCTCGACTGCGCGACGCTCTGCACCTTGCGGCCGGGCATGCCCAGAACGCCGCCGACGGTGCGGGCCACGAGGCGCAGGTAACGCGCCGCGTCGATCAGGCCGGTGCGCAGCAGGAACAGGTCGTCGTAGTACGAGGTGAAGCCCTCGAAGAACCACAGCAGCTCGGTGTAGTTTTCCTGCGTGTAGTCGTAGCGGCTGAACTCGGCCGGCCGCAGCCGCTTGACGTTCCAGCTGTGGAAGTACTCGTGGCTGATCAGGCCGAGCAGGTTGACGTAGCCGTCGCTCGCGTCGGCTTTGCCGGCCTGACCCGCGCGCGCAGCGGGCATGTCGCGCCGCGGCGAGATCAGCGCGGTGCTGGCGCGGTGCTCGAGACCGCCATGGCCTTCTTCGACCAGGTTGTGCAGGAACACGTAGCGGTCGAACGGCGCCTTCGCGGAAGGCACGCCGCCGCGACGCGACGGCACACCGTGCCAGAACGCGATCTGTGCCTCGCACAGGCGCTTCGCATCGGCGAGCAGCCGCTCGCCGTCGAAATCGGGCAGGGCGCCGGCCACCACGTACTCGTGCGGCACGCCGTGCGCCTCGAAACGGCCGCGCCAGAAGCGCCCGAGCTCGACCGGATGGTCGACCAGCTCGTCGTAGTCGGCCGCCTCGAAGACGCCGCGGCCCGACGCATCGACCTTGAGCGGGCGCAGCGCGGTCGCGACCTGCCAGCCCGCCGGCAGCCTGCGCAGTTCGAGGCGATGCGATTCGTTCTCGCGCCCCTCGACGCGCAGGCACAGCGAGGTGCCGTTGAAGAAGCCGCGCCCGGCATCGAGAAACGCGGCACGCACCGAGGTGTCGAACGCATAGACGAGGTAGCTGACGACCAGGTTGGCGCCGCCGGTGCAGGGCGCGAGCCAGGTCGCCTTGTCGAGCTGCCTGAGCGCCATCGGCCTGCCGCCCTGGGTGGCCGCGACGCCCGACAGGTGGCGCGCGAACTCGCGCACCAGGTAGCTGCCGGGAATCCACGCCGGAAGACTCAGGCGCTGGGCCGGCGCGGGTCGGGCCACTGTCAGCGTCACCCGGAACAGGTGGGCGTGGGCGTCGGCGACCTCGATTCGGAAATGGATCATCTCGTCAGGGTGTTGGCGTTCAGGGCGGTTTGACGGCACGCGTCGACCCGGCCGGGGCGTGCGCGAGGCGGCCCCGATTGTCGCCGCCCGCGGGAACCACCCCGATCTCCGCGAGCCGGCCGCAGGGCTTGTCGCAGAACCCGCGCATGCGGCGCCGGCCGCCGGCGACGGGGACCCCGGCAGGGGTATCCAATCTTCGGTATTTCCTGAAATCTGTAGAATTTCGCGGAAGTCTCAGAAACCGTCATGACCGCCCTCTCCCCACTCGTTCGCAGCTTCGTCGCCCACTTCGGCGAAATGGGCAGCCGCTGGGGCATCAACCGCACGGTCGGGCAGATCTACGCGCTGATCTTCGTCTCGCCCGCCCCGTTGAATGCCGACGAGATCGCCGCGAAACTGGAGTTCTCGCGCTCCAACGTCAGCATGGGGCTGAAGGAACTGCAGGCGTGGCGGCTCGTGAACCTGCGCCACCAGGCCGGCGACCGGCGCGAATACTTCGACGCGCCGACCGACGCCTGGGAGATCTTCCGCACGCTGGCCGAGGAGCGCCGCCGCCGCGAGATCGAGCCGACGCTGTCGATGCTGCGCAACGCGCTGCTCGAAGTGCCGACCAGCGCCGAGGACCGCATCGCGCTCGAGCGCATGCGCGCGATGCACGACCTGATCGAACTGACGACGACCTGGTTCGACGACGTGCAGCGCATGGACCAGCAGACCCTGGCGCGGCTGATGAAGATGGGCGCGAAGGTCCAGAAGCTGCTTGAATTCACCGGGCGCGCGGCAGCGCCCGCCGCGGCGAAGCGCTGAGCGCGCGGCCACCGCAACCACAAGGCGACGACCATGGACGCACTGATCCTGGCCCGCATGCAATTCGCGGCCAACATCACCTTTCACATCCTGTTCCCGACGATCAGCGTCGGCCTGGGGTGGTTGCTGCTGTTCTTCCGGCTGCGCTGGCTGCAGACCCGCCACGGGCCGGACCAGGCCGTCGCGCAGGGCTGGCTCGACGCCTACCGCTTCTGGACCAAGGTCTTCGCGCTGAGCTTCGCCTTGGGCGTCGTCAGCGGCATCACGATGAGCTTCCAGTTCGGTACCAACTGGCCCGGCTTCATGGAACACGCCGGCAACATCGCCGGCCCGCTGCTGGGCTATGAGGTGCTCACCGCCTTCTTCCTCGAAGCCGGCTTCCTCGGCGTGATGTTGTTCGGCCACGGCAAGGTCAGCGAGCGCGTGCACCTGATGTCGACGTTCTTCGTCGCGTTCGGCACCACGCTGAGCGCGTTCTGGATCCTCGCGCTGAACTCATGGATGCAGACGCCCGCGGGCTACGAGATCGTCGACGGCGTCTACCACGTGAAGAGCTGGATCGACGTGATCTTCAACCCGTCCTTCCCGTACCGCTTCACGCACATGGTGCTGGCCTCGGCGCTGACCTGCGCGTTCCTGATCAGCGGGCTGGCGGCCTGGCAACTGCTGCGCGGCGTCGGCCAGCGCTCGGCGCCGCGCGTGCTGCGCGTCGGGCTCACGCTGGCGGCGCTGCTGATCCCGGTGCAGATCTTCGTCGGCGACGCGCATGGTCTGAACACGCTCGAGCACCAGCCCGCCAAGATCGCCGCGATGGAAGGCGTCTGGGACACCGAGCGCGGCGCGCCGCTGCTGCTGTTCGCGATCCCCGACAGCGCGCAGCGCAGGAATCACTTCGAGATCGCGATCCCGAAGGGCGCGAGCCTGATCCTGACGCACGATCCGGACGGCGAGATCAAGGGCCTGAATTCATTTGGCGACGCGCACCCGCCGCCGCTGCCGCTGTTCTTTGCCTTCCGCATCATGGTCGGCATCGGCGTGCTGATGCTGGCGACGAGCTGGTTCGGCTGGTGGCGCTACCGGCGCGCGCACTGGCAGGCGTCGAGGCTGCCGCGCGCGTTGCTGTGGCTGTTCGCGGCGATGACGTTTTCGGGCTGGCTCGCGACGGTCGCCGGCTGGTACGTGACCGAGATCGGCCGCCAGCCCTACATCGTCTACGGGCTGCTGCGCACCGCCGACGTGGCCTCGAAGGTGCCGTCGTCGATGATCTCGTAGCCGGCGTTTACCACGTGAAGAGCTGGGTCGAGGTCATCTTCAACCCCTCGTTCCCCTACCGCCTGACCCATGTGCTGCTGGCCTC
>JAYSLR010000216.1:0-14007 GCA_043725365.1 Rhizobacter sp.
CATAGACCATGGCACCCGAGAACAGCACGATGAAGCCTTGAAGCATGACTACCATGTCGCGGCTGAAACCTCGCACTTCAAACGCTACTTCAGCACCGCCCTGGAACAGCGCACCAAACAGGATGCTGGCCAGCACAATGCCGACCGGGTGATTGCGCCCCATCAAGGCCACGGCAATACCGGTGAAGCCGGCGCCGCTGACAAACTCCAGCAGCAACTTGCCATTCACCCCGGCGATCTCGTTCATGCCGACCAGGCCCGCCAGCGCACCCGACAAGGCCATCGCCAGGACGATCTGGTGCTTCGGCCGAATGCCCGCATACGCGGCCGCGCTTTCGCTCGAGCCGACCGCGCGCAGCCGGTAGCCGGCGCGGCTGTGCCAGAGAAACGCGTGGACGCCGACCGCGGCGAACAGCGCCAGGAACAGGCTGAGGTTCAGCGGCGACGACGGCCACGCGATGCCGAACCAGGCGAGCGCCTCGTGCATGCCCGGCAGGTGCGCCGCCGGCCCGAACGGCGCGCTCTCGACCGACATGCTGCCGGGCGCCTTCAGCCGGTTCACGAGCAGGTAGACCAGCAGCGTGCTGGCGAGAAAGTTGAACATGATCGTCGTGATCACGACGTGGCTGCCGCGGTAGGCCTGCAGGCAGCCGGGCACCGCTGCCCAGGCCATGCCGAACAGCGCACCGCCGACCAGCATCAGCGGCAGCAGCACCGGCGCCGGCAGCGTGTTCGACCACCCCAGCGCGACCAGGCCGGTGCCCAGCCCGCCGAGCGTGGCCTGGCCTTCGGCGCCGATGTTGAACAGGCCGCCGTGCGACGCGAGCGCGACCGACAAGCCGGTGAAGATGAAGCTGGTCGTGTAGTACAGCGTGTACGACAGGCCGCGCTCGCTGCCGAACGCACCGCGCACCAGCATCGTCATGACCCGGCCGGGGCTCTGCCCGATCAGCGCGACGACCAGCGCCGCCACGAGCAGCGCGATCGCGAGGTTGACGAGCGGCAGCAGCAGCACATCGGCCCAGCGCGGCAAGGGCGCGGCGTGTCTCATGCAGCCTGCCTTTCAGCCGGCGCCGTCTCGACCATCAGCAGGCCGATGCGCGCCTCGGTGCACTCGCCGATCGGCAGTTCGCCGGTGATGCGGCCCTCGTTCATCACGAGCACACGATCGGCGAGCGCGAGGATCTCGTCGAGCTCGCTCGATACGACCAGCAGCGCGCCGCCGGCGTCGCGCAGCGCGCGGAGTTGCGCGTGGATGAACTCGATCGCGCCGATGTCGACGCCGCGTGTCGGCTGGCCGACCAGCAGCACGCGCGGCACCTGGCCGATCTCGCGCGCCAGCACGAGCTTCTGCTGGTTGCCGCCTGAGAAACTGGCACTGCCGAGCAGCGGGTCGCGCGGGCGCACGTCGAAGCGCTGCATCAGCGCCGCGGTCGCCGCGCGCATGCGGCCGCGGCGCATCCAGCCATGCCGGCTGTAGGCCGGCAGGCCCTCGTAGCCGAGCACCGCCGACTCCCACGCAGCGAAGCCCATCACCAGTGCGCGCGCCTGCCGGTCCTCGGGCACGTGCGCGAGGCCGAGCTTGCGCGCCCGGCGCGGGTCGAGCCAGCGGCCGGGCTCGAACGCCTGGTCGCCGACGCGCAAGCTGCCGTGGTCCGGTTCGCGCAGGCCGGACAGCACATCGAGCAACTCGCTCTGGCCGTTGCCCGCAACGCCGGCGACGCCGACGATCTCGCCGGCGCGCAGGCTCAGCGAGACGTTCCGCAGGCGCCCGACCTGCATCGCATCGCGCAGCGTCAGGCCGTCGGCCTGCAGCGCGACGGCGCCCGGCGCTGCCGGTGCGTCGCCCTGCCGGCCGATGTGGACCTGGCGCCCGACCATCGCCTCGGCCAGGCCCGGCACCGAGGCGTCGACTGTCGCGCACTCGTGCACCACGCGACCACTGCGCATCACGGTGACGCGATCGCACAGGCGCATCACTTCCTTCAGCTTGTGCGTGATCAGGACGATGGTCGTGCCCTGTTCGCGCAGCCGCGCCAGTACCTTGAACAGGACCTCGGTCTCCTGCGGTGTCAGCACCGCGGTCGGCTCGTCGAGGATCAGGATCTTCGCGCCGCGGTACAGCGCCTTCAGGATTTCCAGGCGCTGCCGGTCACCGACCGACAGCTCGCCGACCACCGCATCGAGGTCGACGCGCAGCCCGGTCGAGCTCATCAGCTCGGTCAGGCGCGCACGCACGATCGCATCGGCGTGCCCGAGCAGCGCGTGCGGCTCGGCGCCGAGCATCACGTTGTCGATCGCGCTCAGCGTCTCGACCAGCATGAAGTGCTGGTGCACCATGCCCAGGCCGAGCGCGATCGCGTCGAACGCGCTGCGGATGCGCACCGGCGCGCCGAACACCTCGATGGCGCCGCTGTCGGCCGCGTAGAGACCGTACAGCACCGACATCAGCGTGCTCTTGCCGGCGCCGTTCTCGCCGATCAGGCCGTGCACGGTGCCGCGCATCACGCTCAGATCGACGTCGGCATTCGCCTGCACGCTGCCGAAGCGCTTGTTGATCGCGATCATGCGCACCGCGACTGCGGGCGCGGCGGCCGGCGGCGACGTGATGGTCAGCGCGTGATGGATCGTGCGCACGCCGATGCCCCGCGCTGGTCCGACGGCCGACTCAGAACCTGCAGGCGTTGTCGGCCATGTAGTCGGCCACCTTGATCCTGCCGGCGATGATGTCGGCCTTCGCCGCATCGACCTTGCTCTTCATGTCGGCGGTGACGAGCTTGGCGTTGTACTCGTCCGTCGCGTAGTCGACGCCGCCCTCCTTCAAGCCGAGCACCGTGACGCCGGGCTTGTAGGCCTTGGCGGCCTCGTACACGGCGACATCGACGCGCTTGAGCATCGAGGTCAGCATCGTGCCGGGCTGGAGGTGGTCCTGGTTGCTGTCGACGCCGATCGCGAGCTTGCCCGCGTCCTTGGCAGCCTGGTAGACGCCGACGCCGGTGCCGCCGGCCGCGGCGAACACCACGTCGGCACCCTTGCCGAACTGTGCCCTGGCGAGTTCGCCGCCGCGCGCCGGGTCGGCCCAGGCGGCCCCGGTGGTGCCGGTCATGTTGGAGAAGACTTCGGTCTTCGGATTGGCGTACTTCGCACCCTGCTCGTAGCCGCACTGGAACTTGCGGATCAGCGGAATGTCCATGCCGCCGACGAACCCGACCTTGCCGGTCTTGCTGGCCAGCGTGGCCATCATGCCGACCAGGAAACTGCCCTCCTGCTCCTTGAACACCACCGACTGCACGTTGGGCTGCACCACCACCATGTCGATCAGCGCGAACTGCAGCTTCGGGAACTCCTTCGAGATCTTCTCGATCGCGGCGGCCTGCCCGAAGCCGACGCCGATGATCGGGCTCGCCCCGCGCTCGGCCATGCGGCGCAACGCCTGCTCGCGCTGGGTCTCGTTGGCGATCTCGAACTCGAGGTAGGGCTTGCCGGTCTCCTTCTTCCAGCGCTCGATGCCGCGGTAGGCGGCCTCGTTGAACGACTTGTCGAACTTGCCGCCCATGTCGTAGACGACGGCGGGCTCGGCACGGGCCGTGACCCAGGCGGCCAGCGCGAAGGCCAGCCATCCGAGGCGGCAGGTGGATTTCATGGCGTGTCTCCGGTGGCAACGAGCGAGAGGAGCATGATGGCGCGAAAGTCGCAATGCGGTGGAGAGCGAGCCTTTGCAGGCCGCACTTTAAGCAGAAATCGCGCCCTTGCGGCGCGACTCCTGCGGCGGCGGGGCGCAACCCGCGTCTTGGCGACGTGCACGCTGTCCGGACCCCGAAAGAATCGAAGCTTGAGTTCCGCGCCTTCAGCCTCGCCTGACTTCAGCCGCCTGCCGAAGGCGCTGCTGCACGAGCACCTCGACGGCGGGCTGCGCCCGGGCACGCTGCTCGACCTGGCGCGCGAGCGCGGTCTCGACGTGCCGACGGACACGCCCCGGGCGCTCGCCGACTGGATGCACGCGAACGCGAACTCCGGCAGCCTGGAGCGCTACCTGCGCGGATTCGCGCTGACGGTCGCCGCGATGGCATCGGCCGAGGCCTGCGAGCGCGTCGCCTTCGAGGCCGCCGAGGACGCCCGTCTCGACGGCTGCGTGCTGGCCGAGTTCCGGATCGCGCCGCTGCTGCTCGAGCCGTTCGGTCTGCCCGCAGACGCGGCGGTCGAGGCGCTCGTCGCCGGTCTGCGTCGCAGCCCGCTGCCGTGCGGGCTGATCGTCTGCGCGATGCGCACCGATACCCCCGCAGAGACGCTGCGCGCCGCCGAACTGGCCGCGCGCCATGCGGGCCGCGGCGTGGTCGCATTCGACCTCGCTGGCGCCGAGCGCGGGTTCCCGCCGGCGGTGCACGCCGCCGCGTTCGGCCGCGCGCGCGCAGCGGGCCTGGGCATCACCTGCCACGCGGGCGAGTCCGACGTCGGCGCGCGTGTGCTCGAGGCGGCGGATCTCGGCGCCACGCGCATCGGCCACGGCGTGCACATCATGGCCGGCGAGACGCCGCAGCAGACTGCGCGCTGGATTGCCGAGGCGGGTGACCGCGCACTGCACTTCGAGGTCTGCCCGAGCAGCAATGTCCACACCGGCGCGTTCGCGTCGCTGGCGGCGCACCCGATCCGCGCGATGGTCGAGGCGGGCCTGTCGGTCTCGTGCTCCACCGACAACCGACTGATGTCGGGCGTCACGCTCAGCAGCGAGCTGGCCGCGATCCACGAGGCGCCGGGCCTGAGCGTCGTGCAGATCGGGCAGTTGATGAAGGCCGCGGTCGCGGCGTCGTTCCTGCCCGCGGGCGTGCGTGCCACCGCGACGCGCGCGATGCAGGATTGGGACATGAACCGGTAGCGCGCCGTCAACCGGGCCCCGGCCACGAACCCTTGTTGATCCAGGTCAAACCGTGCGCCCAGTGTGTGCGCTGGCGCACAGATATCGATACGTCGTGCGCCTAAGCTGTATTGAAGCGAGGTCTTCCTTCGGGGCTCGCGCAGACTGACCGGAGCAGACCTTGAACGCCCAGCCGATTCCACCGTGGAATTTGTCATCGTCGGGCGCCGACATTCCCCTTTCCTCGGTGGAACGGGCGTTCTTGGTTCAGCACCCGGACTGCCAAGGCCTGCACCATCCTGCGTTTGACGTCTCGTCGGGGCGCGATGCCACGGCGGATGTGCAGGATCCAGACGCGTCGACCGGCGCGGAACTCAGGCTGGCGCGCCACTATGCCTATGCGTACGCCGCCGTCTTCTCGCTGATGCTGACCGTGCTGGTCGTGGTCGGCGCGTTGCTGTGGGCGACGTGAGGCGGCGCGGGCCGACCATCGGCGCGCTCGCGGCCGTGCCGGGCCCCGACCCAGCGGTCGCGCTCAGCGCACCGACCGGCGCCTCGCCCGCGCGGCGCTTGCCAGCCCCTGCAGCACCGGCACGGTCTGCGCGAAGCCGATGCAGGCGTCGGTGATCGACACGCCGCGCCTCAACGGCGCGCCCGGAACCAGATCCTGCCGCCCCTCCTCGAGATGGCTCTCGATCATCGCGCCGACGATTCGGCGCTCGCCGCCGGCCACCTGCGCCGCGACGTCGTGGGCGACCACGATCTGCCGCGCGTGCTGCTTGCTGCTGTTGCCGTGCGAGACATCGACCATCACCTGCTCGCGCAGCCCGGCGGCGCGCAGCGTGCCGCAGGCCGCGTCGATGTGCGCCGCCTCGTAGTTGGGGGACTTGCCGCCGCGCAGGATCACATGGCAGTCGGCATTGCCGCGGGTCTCGAAGATCGCCGCCATGCCCATCTTCGTCATGCCCATGAACGCGTGCGGCGCCGCCGCGGCCCGAATCGCGTCGGCCGCGACCTGGATGCTCCCGTCGGTGCCGTTCTTGAAACCGACCGGGCAGCTCAGGCCCGACGCGAGCTGGCGGTGGCTCTGGCTCTCGGTGGTGCGCGCGCCGATCGCGCCCCAGGCGATCAGCTCGGCGATGTACTGCGGGCTCAGCAGGTCGAGGAACTCGGTGCCGGTGGGCAGGCCCATCGACGTGAGTTCGAGCAGCAGGGCGCGCGCGCGCTCGAGCCCCTCGTTGATCGAGAAGCTGCCGTCGAGGTGCGGGTCGTTGATGTAGCCCTTCCAGCCCACCGTCGTGCGCGGCTTCTCGAAGTAGGCGCGCATCACGATCAGCAGGTCGTCCTGCAGCGCGTCGGCGACGCGCTTGAGCTGTCGGCCGTAGTCGATCGCCTGGTCGTGGTCGTGGATCGAGCACGGGCCGACGACGACGACCAGCCGGTCGTCGCGGCCCTGCAGCACGTCGGCGATCGCGGCCCGGCTGTTCTCGACCAGCAGCAGCGTGTCGTCGCGCAGCGGCACGCGCTCCTGCAGCAGCGCCGGCGTGATCAACGGGCGCACCGCAGCGATGCGCACGTCGTCGATGCGGGTGGTGTCCAGCGTGCTGTCGCGCGCGCCGATTTCGCGGTCGTGCCGCGGGTCGTCGAGGGTGCTCATGGCCGCGATGATGGGGCCATCAGCGCGCGACCACCGCGATGCCGCGGAACTGCCCGGCCGTCGGCGGCGCGGCCGGCGGCTTCGGGTAGCGTTGCGGATCGAAGCGGTGCAGCAGCTCGGCCTCGCGCGCGCGGGCCAGCGCGACGTTGGCGATCTTGACGTGGCCGTAGCCGCGCATGCTCTGCGGCAACGACGCGATCTGCACGGCGACCGGCAGGCGCTCGGCACTGAGGTTCGCCGCGAGCTCGTCGACACGGCGTTCGAATTGCGTCACGAGCGCGCGCTCCGTGCGGCGCTCTTCGGTGTGCCCGAAGACGTCGAACCAGCCACCGCGCAGCACCTTGCCCTTGGCGAGCCACTTCATCGCCGGCAGCATCCACGGCCCGAGCACGATCTTCTTCGGCGGCTGGCCATTCTTCGGCCGCGCGAGCAGCGGCGGCGCCATGAGGAATTCGAGCGTCAGGTCGCCTTCGAACTGGTCCGCGAGCTGGCGCCGGAAGCCGCCGTCGGTGTACAGCCGCGCGACCTCGTACTCGTCCTTGTAGCTCATCAGCTTCAGCAGGCTGCGTGCGGCGGCACGGGTCAACGGCAGCAACGCGTCGTGGCCGGCGCAGGCCTGCTCGGCGCGCTGCACGCGGCGCACCGCGGCCTCGAAGCGGCGCGCCCAGGCGGCATTCTGGTAGCCGGTGAGGTGCGCCACGCCGCGCGCGATCAGCGCATCGATCGTGTCGTCCGGCCGGGCCGGTGCGGCCTCCTCGCGCAGCGCCGCCGGGTTGCCGGCGGCCAGGCGCCCGAGCGCGAACGACAGCAGGTTGCTCTCGACCGCGACGCCGTTCAGCTCGATCGCGCGCTGCATCGCCGCCAGCCCGATCGGCACCAGCCCGCGCTGCCAGGCGTAGCCCATCGCGAGGATGTTCGCGGTCACGGTGTCGCCGAGGAACTCCTCTGCGAGCGACTGTGCGTCGAAGGTCTCCACAAGGTCGTCGCCGGCGGCGAAGCGCATCTTCGCCAGCAACGCATCGGTCTTCAGGTCGGCGTCGGGGTTCTTCAGCGATTCGGCGACCGGGATCTCGTGCACGTTGGTGACGATGCGCGTGCGGCCGTGGCGCACCGTCTGCAGCGCCTCGGGCGAAGCGGCGACGACCATGTCACAGGCGAGGATCGCATCGGCCGGCTGGGTGTCGATGCGCACCTGGTTCAAGCGCTCGGGCACGTCGGCCAGGCGCACGAAGCTGAGCACCGAGCCGCCCTTCTGCGCGAAGCCCATGAAGTCGAGCACGCTCGCGCTCTTGCCCTCGAGGTGCGCGGCCATCGCGATCACCGCACCGACGGTGACGACGCCGGTGCCGCCGACTCCGGTGACGAGCAGATCCCAGGGGCCGTCCCAGTCGTGCATCGGCGGCAGCCGCAGCGCGCCGACCTTCGCGAGGAACGCGTCCTTGCCCGCCGAGAGCGCACCGCTCTTCTTGCGCAACCTGCCGCCGGTCACACCGACGAAGCTCGGGCAGAAGCCCTTCTCGCAGGAGTAGTCCTTGTTGCACGCAGTCTGGTCGATCTTGCGCTTGCGGCCCAGCGCCGTCTCGACCGGCAGCACCGCGACGCAGTTGCTCTGCACGGTGCAGTCGCCGCAGCCTTCGCAGACCGCCTCGTTGATCAGCAGGCGCTTCTTGGGTTCGACCAGTTCGCCCTTCTTGCGCCGACGCCGCTTCTCGGCCGCGCAGGTCTGCTCGTAGATCAGCACCGTGACGCCGGGCACCTCGCGCAGGCGCCGCTGCACCGCGTCGAGTTCGGTGCGATCGTGGAACTCGGTGCCGGCGGGAAACAGTCCGCGGACGCCATCGTATTTGCCGATGTCGTCGCTGACGACGACGACCTGCCTGACGCCCTCGCTCTCGACCTGGCGCGCGATCCGGTCGACGCTGATCACGCCGTCGACCGGCTGGCCGCCGGTCATCGCGACCGCGTCGTTGTAGAGGACCTTGTAGGTGATCGTCGCCTTCGCCGCGACGGCCTGGCGGATCGCCAGGTAACCCGAGTGGTAGTAGGTGCCGTCGCCCAGGTTCTGGAACACGTGCGGTGTCTTCGTGAACATCGCATGCGAGATCCAGTCCACGCCTTCGCCGCCCATCTGGATCAGGCCCGCGGTGCTTCGGTCCATCCAGTTCGCCATGAAGTGGCAGCCGATGCCGGCGCGCGCGCTCGAGCCTTCGGGCACCTTGGTGCTGGTGTTGTGCGGGCAGCCGGCGCAGAAGTACGGCACGCGCTTGACGCTGTCGGAGTCGTTCGCGAGCAGGTCCGGCGGCGTGAAGTCGCGCACGTGCTGCAGGTGGTAGTCGAGCACGCTGTCGTCGGGAAAGTGCGCGGCGAGCCAGTGCGCGACCAGCTCGATCAGCCGCGACGGCCGCAGCTCGCCCAGCGCCGACACGAGCGCAGCGCCCTGCGCATCGCGCTTGCCGACGATCACCGGCCGCGAGTGCGCCGGCATGTTGTAGAAGAGCTCCCGCATCTGCGTCTCGACGATCGCGCCTTTCTCCTCGATCACGAGGATCTCGCGCAGGCCTTGCGCGAAGCTCGACATGCGCGTCGTCGCGAGCGGGAAGCTCAGGCCCACCTTGTAGAGGCGCACGCCGGCGGCAGCGAGCATCTCGGGCGTGATCTGCAGGCGCCGCAGCACCTCCATCAGGTCGAGGTGCGCCTTGCCGCAGGTGACGATGCCCACCGTGGCCTGCGGGCTCGCGATCACCTCGCGGTCGATGCTGTTGATGCGCGCGAACGCAGCGACCGCGGCGAGCTTGTCGGCCAGGCGCGACTCGATCCGCAGCGACGGCAGATCGGGCCAGCGGTAGTGCAGCCCGTCGACCGGCGCGACGTGACCGGTGCGTTCCCGCACGGTGTCGGCGTCGACCCATGCATCGGCCTGTGCATTCACCGCGTCGAGATCGACGGTGCCCGCGCTCTCGACCACTTCCGACAGCGCGGTCAACCCGACCCACGCCCCCGAATAGCGCGACAGCGCCCAGCCGTACAGGCCGAAGCTCAGCATCTCGGCCACGTTGGCGGGCGACACGATCGGCATCTGCCAGGCCTGGAAGGCCTGGTCGCTCTGGTGCGGCATCGACGACGACACGCAGCCGTGGTCGTCACCCGCGACCACCAGCACGCCGCCGTGCGGCGACGAACCGTACGCGTTGCCGTGCTTGATCGCATCGCCGGCGCGGTCCACGCCGGGGCCCTTGCCGTACCACAGCGCGAACACGCCGTCGACGGTGCGTTCGGGGTCGGACTCGACGCGCTGCGTGCCCAGCACCTGCGTCGCGGCGAGCTCCTCGTTGATTGCCGGCACGAAGCGGATGCCGGTCTCGGCGAACTTCTTGCCCGCCTTCCACACCGCCTGATCGACCATGCCCAGCGGCGAGCCGCGGTAGCCGCTGATGAAGCCCTGCGTGTTCAGGCCCGCGGCGGCGTCGCGTGCACGCTGCATCGCCAGCAGCCGCACCAGCGCCTGGGTGCCGGTCAGGAACACCGCACCGTTCGATGCCCACAGGTTGTCCGCCAGCTTGTAGTCGGGTCGGCGCACGCAGGAGTCGGTCGATGTCGCAGGCATGGGCAAGATTGTTGCGCCGCGTTTCGAGAATGTGCTTCTCGATTCGGCTATGGTTATCGCTTGTCCCTGGCAAGAATCAACTCGAAAATGGCGAAAAGCGACGCATCCTCACTTCTCGACGCCTACAGCCTGAAGATCCTGCTCGAGCTGCAGCGCGACGCGCGCCAGACCGTGGCCCAGTTGTCCGCCGCGGTCGGCCTGTCGCCCACGCCGTGCTGGAAGCGCGTCAAGGAGATGGAAGCAGCCGGTGTGATTCGCGGCTACACCGCGCTGGTCGACCCGGAGAAGGTCGGGCTGCATCTGACGGTGATGGTCGAGGTCAACCTGACCCACCACACCGAGGAACTGGTGCAGCGCTTCGAGCAGGCCGTCGCGGCCAGCCCGCACATCTCGCGCTGCCAGGCCACCACCGGCCAGGCCGACTACCTGATGACGGTGCTCGCGCCCGACATCAAGCACTACGAGCGCTTCCTGCACGACACGATCTTCAAGCTGCCCGGCGTGACGCATGTGCGGTCGAGCATCGTGCTGCGGGAGATCAAGTCCGAGATCGCGCTGCCGATCGGCCCGCCGCTCGCGCCGCCGCCGAAGAAACCCTGAGGCCGGTTTGGCGGCACCCCCCTAGACCCTCATCAGTATTCACGGTGCCGGACACGGCCGGGCGGCTCGGTCGGCACGAAGTTTGTTAGCCTCTGGCCTGTTATGGGTTGCCCGCGATGGCGGCAACAGGACCGCAAGAGCCTCGACATGGCAAAGCTGGCAGCAAAGAACACGACACCTCCCTCGGAACGACGCTCCGGCGACGATCGCCGCCGCGCCGAAGGCGCGCCCCCGAGCAGGCACGAGCGCCGCCGCGGTCTCGAGCCACGCCTGCCCGAAGTCGTCGAGCTCGACATGACGACCTCGGAATGGATGACGCTCAGCGGCGAACCGGTCGTGCCACCGAAGTCGCCTCGGCGATAGCCAGCGGCGTGCCGGTCAGCGAATTGAAGGTGGCGCCGCAACTGCGGCACTTGTAACGCTGCAGGCCGTCCGCCTGGCCGTTGCATACCACCCGCTGGGCCTGACACTTCGGGCAGCCGAGATGCCGCTCCATTCGGTCTTGAACGATGGCGCTGGCCTGGCACCTGCCAGGCCAGCCCGTCACTACTCAACGCGAAGTGCGCCTATCCAAATGAGTAGGACGACTTCTGCACCCCAGACCTCGTCCCCAGCCAGGCTCATAGCGGGGCGCTGTCGGCTTCCGACCTTTCGTTGTGCTTTATCCGAAAGCAACCCCAGAACGCGGGGGGCGTTGGTTCCGACGGCGCATGCGAAACTGCAGTAGTGGACTTTCAATGATCATTGTGCAATACAGCGCTTTCGACCGACGACTTCGGCATCCCGCCGAACTGATTGAATCCCCGCGCTGACTGCCGAAGCAATGTGCTTCCGAACCCTTCAGGCCTCCTGTTTTCAGTTCAATTGCCCTCCAATTCAGCCCTGAATACATGGACGTTCGCCTTCCTGTCGTCGCCGTTGTGGGCCTAGGCTATGTCGGGCTACCACTCGCGGTTGAATTCGGCAAGAGCCGCCCGACCATTGGTCTCGATCTTTCGGACCTGAAGGTTGCCGCCTATCGCCGCTTTGAAGACCCGACTGGAGAAGTCTCTTCGGAACAGTTGCGTGCGGCAACGTTGTTGAACTGCACTACCGATGGCGCCGCATTGGCAGAAGCGGACTTCATCATCGTCGCGGTTCCAACCCCGGTGGACGAGGCGCATCGCCCTGACTTTCACCCTCTCGTCGGCAGTTCCGAAACGGTCGGTCGACACATGAAGCGCGGCGCGATCGTGGTGTTCGAATCCACGGTCTATCCGGGGGCGACCGAAGAGATCTGCGTGCCGGTGCTCGAGAGATCTTCCGGTCTCACTTGGAAGCAGGATTTCAACGTCGCCTACTCGCCGGAGCGTATCAATCCGGGAGACAAGTCGCGCACGCTGACGAAGATCATCAAGCTGGTCTCGGGCGACACGCCCGAAACGCTGGCCAAGGTAGAACAGCTCTATGGCGGGATCATTGCCGCCGGCGTCCATCCGGCCAGCAGCATACGCGTGGCCGAGGCCGCCAAGGTCATCGAGAACACCCAGCGCGACCTGAACATCGCGTTGATGAATGAACTGTCGTTGATCTTCAACCGCATGGGGATCGACACGCTCGAGGTTCTCGAAGCGGCTGGCACAAAATGGAATTTTCTGCCGTTCCGGCCGGGCCTGGTGGGTGGCCACTGCATCGGCGTCGACCCGTACTACCTGACGCACAAGGCGGAGATGCTCGGCTACCAGCCGCAGGTCATCCTCGCCGGCCGTCGCATCAACGACAGCATGGGCAAGTACGTGGCCGAACAGACGGTCAAGCGCATGATCGCGGCCGGCCATGCGGTGAAGGACGCGAACGTCATCGTGCTTGGCATGACCTTCAAGGAAGACTGCCCCGATCTGCGCAACAGCAAGGTCATCGACGTTATTCACGAGTTGCAGTCCTTCGGTGTCAAGGTGCATGTGCACGACCCGATCGCCGACAGCGCCGAATGCCACCACGAGTACGGCATCGGCCTGACCGAGTGGGATGAACTGCCCATTGGGGTGGCGATCGTGGCTACGGTGGCGCACAAGGCCTACAGGGAGATGGAGCTTTCGGCGCTGCTCTGCAAGCTACTACCGCGCGGCGTGTTTGCCGACGTAAAGTCGATCTACGATCCACGCTCGGTGCGGGAGGCCGGCTTCGAATTGTGGAGACTTTGATGCCGTACGAGACACTCAAGTCCCGGTTGCGGGCAGCGCCGCGAACATGGCTCGTCACCGGCGTCGCCGGTTTCATTGGATCGAACCTGCTGGAGACACTGCTCGGCCTGGGCCAGCGCGTGATCGGGTTGGACAATTTCTCGACCGGGCATCAGCGCAACCTCGACGAGGTCGAGTCCGCCGTCGGCGCCGAGCCATGGTCCCGCTTCAGCTTCATCCGTGGCGACATCCGCGTACTGCAGGACTGCAAGACCGCATGCCAGGGCGTCGACCACGTGCTGCACCAGGCGGCCATCGGCAGTGTGCCGCGCTCGATCAAGGATCCGGTCACGACCAACGCCGTCAACATCGACGGCTTCCTGAACATGCTGGTCGCGGCGCGCGACGCGAAGGTCGAGCGTTTCATCTACGCCGCCAGCAGTTCGACCTACGGAGACAATCCGGCGTTGCCGAAGGTGGAGGACCACATCGGCGCACCGTTGTCGCCCTATGCCGTGACGAAATACGTGAACGAGCTTTATGCCGGCGTGTTTGCTCGGACGTTCGACCTGAAGAGCATCGGCCTGCGTTACTTCAACGTGTTCGGGCCGCGCCAAGACCCGGATGGCGACTACGCGGCAGTCATTCCGAAATGGATCGCCGCGATGATCGCAGGTCGTCCGATTCACATCTATGGCGATGGCAAGACGAGCCGGGACTTCTGCTATGTCGCCAACGCGGTGCAGGCCAATCTGCTCGCGGCTTGCACGGCAAGCGATGAGGCCCTGGACCAAGTCTACAACGTCGCCGTCGGCGACCGAACGAGCCTGAACGAGTTGTTCGAAGTCCTGCGGCAGACCCTGGCCCGGTGTTTTCCGCAACTTCAGGACGTGAAGCCGATCTACGACGATTTCCGCCGGGGCGACGTGCAACATTCACAGGCCGACATCGCGAAAGCAGCCCAGCTCCTGGGCTATCGGCCCAGCCACAGGGTGGCCGAGGGTCTGGCACAGGCGATGCGCTGGTACACGGCGCAGGAAGCACGCAGCGGCACGGCATCTGCGGCCACGCATTGAAAGGCGCTCGCAACCCGTTTTGCCACTGGGACCGAACATGAAATACGTTAGTGCCA
>JAYSLR010000217.1:0-14304 GCA_043725365.1 Rhizobacter sp.
ACTCGACCGCCGCGCAGCGAGGTCACCTCGGCCGAACGAGCGCCCTCGTGCGGACCGGGCATGTCGACCCGCTTCTTGTCGGTTGCGCCCACGTCTTCACGGCATCACTTGCCGACGACCTCGACAGGCTTCGCGCGGGCCAGCAGGTCGAGCTGGTTTCGATTGAAATCGGCATAGTCGCGCTGCCACTCTGAAGGCTGCGCGACAGGCATCACCTGCACCGCCGTGACCTTGTATTCGGGGCAGTTGGTGGCCCAGTCGGAACTGTCGGTGGTGATCACGTTCGCGCCCGACTCGGGGAAGTGGAAGGTGGTGTAGACCACGCCCGGCTGCATGCGCTCGCTGACGATGGCGCGCAGCACCGTGTCGCCGGCGCGGCTCTGGATGCCGACCCAGTCGCCGTCGGTGATGCCGCGGTCTTCCGCGTCGTGCGGGTGGATCTCGAGCCGGTCCTCGCTGTGCCACCGGTTGTTGTCGGTGCGGCGCGTCTGCGCGCCGACGTTGTACTGCGACAGGATGCGCCCGGTCGTCAGGATCAGCGGGAACTTGCGCGTCACCTTCTCGTCGCTCGCGACGTACTGCGTGATGATGAACCTGCCCTTGCCGCGCACGAAGTGGTCGATGTGCATCGTCGGCGTGCCGTTCGGCGCCGCCGCGTTGCAGGGCCACTGCACGCTGCCGAGCCGGTCGATCAGCTCGTAGCTGACACCCGAGAAGGTCGGCGTGAGCGCCGCAATCTCGGCCATGATCGCCGAAGGGTGCTGGTAGTTCATCGGGTAGCCGAGCGCGTTCGACAGCAGCATCGTCACTTCCCAGTCGGCGTACTTCGCCTTCGGTGGCATCACCTTGCGAACGCGCGAGATGCGGCGCTCGGCGTTCGTGAAGGTGCCGTCCTTCTCGAGGAAGGACGAGCCGGGCAGGAACACATGCGCGTACTTCGCGGTCTCGTTCAGGAACAGGTCCTGCACGACGATGCACTCCATCGCCTCGAGCGCATGCGCGACGTGCTGCGTGTCCGGATCGGACTGCACGATGTCCTCGCCTTCGCAGTACAGGCCCATGAAGCTGCCGTCGATCGCCGCGTCGAACATGTTCGGGATGCGCAGGCCGGGTTCGCTTTGCAGCGTCACGCCCCAGGCGGCTTCGAACTCGTTGCGCACCGTGGTGTCGGACACATGGCGGTAGCCCGGCAGCTCGTGCGGGAACGAGCCGATGTCGCACGAGCCCTGCACGTTGTTCTGGCCGCGCAGCGGGTTCACGCCGACGCCCTCGCGGCCGACGTTGCCGGTAGCCATCGCGAGGTTGGCGATGCCCATCACGGTGGTCGAGCCCTGGCTGTGCTCGGTGACGCCCAGGCCGTAGTAGATCGCGGCGTTGCCGCCGGTCGCATACAGACGCGCCGCGGCGCGCAGGTCGGCGGCGGGGACGCCGGTGGTGGTATCGGTCGCTTCGGGTGAGTTCTCCGGGCGGCTCACGAACTCGCGCCACTCGTTGAAGGACTTGTCGTCGCAGCGCTCGGCGATGTACGCATCCGCCATCAGCCCTTCGGTGACGATCGTGTGCGCGAGCGCGGTGACGACGGCCACGTTCGTGCCCGGCCGCAATTGCAGGTGATGCTCCGCCTGGACGTGCGGCGACTTGACGATGTCGATGCGGCGCGGGTCGATCACGATCAGCTTCGCACCCTGGCGCAAGCGCCTCTTCATGCGCGACGCGAACACCGGGTGGCCGTCGGTCGGGTTCGCGCCCATCACCAGGATCACGTCGGCCTTCTCGACCGACCGAAAGGTCTGCGTGCCGGCCGATTCGCCCAGCGTCTGCTTCAGGCCGTAGCCGGTCGGCGAATGGCACACGCGGGCGCAGGTGTCGACGTTGTTGTTGCCGAACGCGGCGCGCACCAGCTTCTGGACCAGGTAGCCCTCTTCGTTGGTGCAGCGCGACGAGACGATGCCGCCAACCGAGTCGCGCCCGTATTTCGCCTGGATGCGCTTGAACTCGCTCGCCGCGTAGGCGATCGCTTCTTCCCAGCTGACGGCCTGCCACGGGTCGGTGATCTTTCTGCGGATCATCGGTGTCGTGATGCGGTCCCGGTGCGTCGCGTAGCCCCACGCGAAGCGGCCCTTCACGCAGCTGTGGCCTTCGTTGGCGGCGCCGTCCTTCCACGGCACCATGCGCACGACCTCGTTTCCCTTCATCTCGGCCTTGAAGCCGCAGCCGACGCCGCAGTAGGCGCAGGTCGTGATCGCGCTGTGCTCGGGTTGACCGAGCCAGATCACCGACTTCTCCTGCAGCGTCGCCGTCGGGCAGGCCTCGACGCAGGCACCGCAGCTGACGCACTCGCTCTCCATGAACGGCTCGTCCATGCCCGGCGAGACGCGCGACTCGAAGCCGCGGCCGCTGATGGTCAGCGCGAACGTGCCCTGCGTCTCTTCGCAGGCGCGCACGCAGCGGTTGCAGACGATGCACTTGCTCGCGTCGTAGCTGAAGTACGGGTTCGACTCGTCCTTCTCGCTCTTCAGATGGTTCGCACCGTCGAAGCCGTAGCGCACGTTGCGCAGCCCGGTCACGCCGGCCATGTCCTGCAGTTCGCAGTTGCCGTTCGCGCTGCAGGTCAGGCAGTCGAGCGGATGGTCGGAGATGTAGAGCTCCATCACGCCCTTGCGCAGTTCCTGCAGCTTCGGCGTCTGCGTGCGCACCTTCATGCCCGCTTCGGCCGGCGTCGTGCACGAGGCCGGGAAGCCCTTGCGGCCGTCGATCTCGACCAGGCACAGGCGGCACGAGCCGAAGGGCTCGAGGCTGTCGGTCGCGCACAGCTTGGGCACGTGGATGCCGGCATCGACCGCGGCGCGCATCAGCGACGTGCCCTTGGGCACGGTGACCTGGCTGCCGTCGATCTCGAGCGTGACCTCCTGCTCGGACTCGCGCCTGGGCGTGCCGAAATCGCCGACCTTCAGATGTTCGAGCATGCGTATCTCCTAGGCCGCTTCGCGGTCGGGGGTGGCGAGACCGAAGTCCTGCGGGAAGTGGTTCAGTGCCGAGAGCACCGGGTATGGCGTCATGCCGCCCATTGCGCACAGGCTGCCGTTGACCATCGTGTCGCACAGGTCGCGCAGCAGCTGCACCTGTTGCGGCTTGTTATGTTTTGGCGAAGGCGGCGCCATGATCTTGTCGATGACCTCGACGCCGCGCGTCGAGCCGATGCGGCAGGGCGTGCACTTGCCGCAGGACTCGATCGCGCAGAATTCCATCGCGTAGCGCGCGAGTTTCGACAGGTCGGCCGTGTCGTCGTGCACGACGATGCCGCCGTGGCCGACCACCGCGCCGACGGCCGCATAGGCCTCGTAGTCCAGCGGCAGGTCCCACTGCGCCTCGGGCAGGTAGGTGCCGAGCGGCCCGCCGACCTGCGCCGTCTTGATCGGCCGCCCGGTGGCGCTGCCGCCGCCGAAGTCGAACATCAGTTCGCGCAAGGTCACGCCGAAGGCCTTCTCGACCAGCCCGCCGTGCAGGATGTTGCCGGCGAGCTGCATCGGCAGCGTGCCGCGCGAGCGGCCGACGCCGTAGTCGCGGTAAAACGCCGCGCCGCGCGCCAGGATCAGCGGCACGCTGGCGAAGCTGATGACGTTGTTGATCACGGTCGGTTGGCCGAACAGGCCCTCGATCGCCGGCAGCGGCGGCTTGGCGCGCACGATGCCGCGCCTGCCTTCGAGGCTTTCGAGCATCGCGGTTTCTTCGCCGCACACGTACGCACCGGCCGCCTTGCGGACCATCAGGTGAAAGGAGCGGGTCGAGCCGAGGATGCCGTCGCCGAGGAAGCCCGCGGCAGTCGCCCGCGCGATCGCTTCACGCATGGTCGCGATCGCGTCCGGGTATTCGCTGCGGATGTAGACATAGCCGCGCGTCGCACCGACCGCCAGCGCGGCGATCGTCATGCCTTCGATCAGCATGAACGGATCGCCTTCCATCGTCATGCGGTCCGAGAAGGTGCCCGAGTCGCCTTCGTCGGCATTGCAGACAACGTACTTCTGCGTGGCTTGCGCGGCCGCCACCGTCTTCCACTTGATGCCGGTCGGAAAGGCCGCGCCGCCCCGGCCGCGCAGACCCGAGTCCAGCACCTGCTGGACGATCGCGTCGGGCTTCAATGCCAGCGCGGCACGCAGGCCGGCATGGCCGTCGTGCGCTTCGTAGTCGGCCAGCGAGAGCGGGTCGGTCACGCCCATGCGCGCGAAGGTCAGGCGCTCCTGCTTCGCCAGGTAGGGGATCTGCTCGGTGAACCCATGGCACAGCGCGTGCGGGCCGCCGGCGAGCAGCCCGGCGTCGAGCAGCGCAGGCACGTCCTGCGCCGCGACCGGCCCGTAGGCGATGCGGCCTTGCGCGGTGGCGACCTCGACCATCGGCTCGAGCCAGAACAGGCCGCGCGAGCCGTTGCGCACCAGGTTCAGCGCCACGCCGCGGCGCGCGCATTCGGCTTGCAACGCCGTCGCGACCGCGTCGGCGCCGACCGCGAGCGCGGCCGAGTCGCGCGGCACGTAGACGGTGACGGCATTCATGCGTCGTCTCCGAGGGCGGCGATGAGCCGGTCGAATCGGGCCGGCGTCACGCGCGCGTGCAGCTCGTCGTCCACGACCATCGCCGGTGACGATGCGCACAGGCCGAGGCAGAACACCGGGTTCAGCGTGTAGCGGCCGTCGGCGCTGGTGCTGCCGTGCCCGCCGTGCGCATCGCAACCGAGCGCGTGCTCGGCGTGCGCCATCAACGCGTCGGCGCCCATGGCCTGGCAGGCCTCGGCGCGGCAGACCTGCACCACGTGTCGGCCCGGCGCTTCGCTGCGAAAGTGGTGGTAGTAGGTGACGACGCCGTGCACCTCGGCGCGCGACAGGTTCAGCGCCTCGGCGATCTGCGGCACGACTGCGCGCGGGATGTGGCCGAGCGCGTCCTGCACCTCGTGCAGGATCGGCAGCAACGCGCCCGGCTCAGCGACGTGCCGTGCCAGCACGGCTTGCGTCACGCTCGCGGGGGTGGGATTCATGCGCGGTCTCCATATAAGCGCTCAACGACATAAGCACTTTCTCGTGTTCGCCCAATGTAGGGAGCCGGATAAGATCGCGCAATATGATGGTTCGGGCCGACTTCATAGGCTCCGAAGGGCATAAGAACACCGCATGCATCAGGTCAGCATCAAGCCCCAGTGGACGATAGGCCGGCCCGGCGGCACGGCCCTCGCCGAGCGCACGGTCGCGCTGCTGGTCAGCGTCGCCGAGCACGGCAGCCTGCTGAAGGCGTGTCGGACGATGGGCGTGTCCTACCGCCATGCGTGGCAGTTGATCCGCCAGGGCGAGGTGCTGCTCGGCGCGCCGCTGCTGCGCATGGAGCGTGGCAAGGGGTCGACGCTGAGCCCGCTGGCCGAGAAGCTGGTCTGGGCCGACCGGCGCATCGCGGCGCGGCTGTCACCGATGCTGGATTCGCTCGCGTCCGAGCTGCAGGCCGAACTGGATCGCGTGCTGACGAGCGTGCCGCCGCTGCTGCGCATCCATGCCAGCCACGGCTTCGCGATCGAGGCGCTGCACGATGCGCTCGGCCGTGCCGGCATCGTGACCGAGCTGCGCTATTGCGGCAGCACCGAGGCGGTGGCCTCGCTGCACATCGGCGGCTGCGAGATCGCGGGATTCCACGTGCCGGTCGGCGACTTCGAGGCCGAGGCGGTGGCTCACTATGCGCAGTGGCTCAAGCCCGCCTCGCAAAAGCTCATCGGTGTCGCGACGCGGCGCCTCGGGCTGATGGTGGCCAAGGGCGACCCGAAGAAGGTCTACGGCATCGCCGACCTGGCGCGGCCCGACCTGCGCTTCATCAATCGTCAGTCGGGCTCGGGCACGCGCTTCCTGCTCGATCTGCTGCTGCGCAAGGAGGGTGTCGACCCGGCGCACGTGCACGGCTACGAGCAGTGCGAACTGACGCACGCGGCGGTCGCGGCCTATGTGGCCAGCGGCATGGCCGACGTGGGCTTCGGCGTGGAAACGCCGGCGCGCCAGTTCAGGCTCGACTTCGTGCCGATCCAGACCGAGCGCTACTTCCTGCTTTGCGAGGAGCGCTCGCTGGACACGCCGGCGGTGCGCGAGATGCTGGCGATCGTCCGGGGCGATGAGTTCAAGGCGGCCGTGAACCGCTTGCCGGGCTACCAGGCCGTCGAGACGACCGGCGTCGTGAGCGATTTGCGAGCAGCCTTCCCAACATTGGGGTCGCGGGCTCGGACCAGGCGCTGACCCGGCCCGCCGCCGAGCTCAACGCGCGAGCCAGGTTCGGTGACCCTTGCGCCGCAGTTCGCACGCGGGGCAGGTGCCGCAGCCGTAGCCCCAGGCGTGGCGCTGCGTGCGGTCGCCGAGGTAGCAGGTGTGGGTGTGCTCCACGACCAGCTCGGTCAGCGCCGCGCCGCCGAGCCGGTCGGCCAGCGCCCAGGTCTGTGCCTTGTCCAGCCACATCAACGGCGTCTCGATCGTCATCGGCGTGTCCAGGCCGAGGCTGATCGCGACCTGCAGCGCGCGCAAGGTGTTGTCGCGGCAGTCCGGGTAGCCGGAGAAGTCGGTCTCGCACATGCCGCCGACCAGCACGCTGGCGCCGCGCCGGTACGCGAGCGCCGCGGCGAGGTTGAAGAACAGCAGGTTGCGCCCGGGCACGAAGGTGTTCGGCAGGCCCCGCGCGTCGAACTCGATCGCGCGCGCGTCGGTCAGCGCGGTGTCGGAGATCCGGCCGAGCAGCGCCAGGTCGAGCAGGTGGTCGTCGCCGAGGCGCTCGGCCGTGTGCGCAAAGCCGGCGCGCAGCGCGGCGAGCACGCGCGGCCGGCACTCGAGCTCGACGCGGTGGCGCTGGCCGTAGTCGAAGCCGACCGTCTCGACGTGCCGGAAGCGCTCCAGCGCCCAGGCCAGGCAGACGGTCGAGTCCTGCCCGCCCGAGAACAGCACCAGCGCATTGCGCGGATCGAGGGCGTCAGCCACGCACCTCACCGTGGCCGAGCACGATCCACTTCAGCGAGGTCAGGCCCTCCAGACCGACCGGCCCGCGCGCGTGGAACTTGTCGGTGCTGATGCCGATCTCGGCGCCCAGCCCGTACTCGAAGCCGTCGGCGAAGCGCGTCGACGCGTTCACCATCACGCTGGCCGAGTCGACCTCGCGCAGGAAGCGCATCGCGTGCGTGTGGGTGTCGGTCAGGATCGCGTCGGTGTGGTGCGACCCGAAGCGGTTGATGTGCGCGATCGCCTCGTCGAGGTCGGCGACGACCTTGACGCTGATGATCGGCGCGAGGTACTCCTCGCCCCAGTCCTGCTCGTTCGCGGCCGCGAGCACGGCGCCGGGCACCGCCCGCAGCAGGGCGAGCGCGGCCGCGTCGCCGCGCATCTCCACGCCCTTGGCCGCGAACAGCGCGCCGATGCGCGGCAGGAAGCTCGGCGCGATCGCGGCATGCACGAGCAGCGATTCGGCCGCGTTGCAGGGGCTGTATTTCTGCGTCTTCGCGTTGTCGGTGACGCGCAGCGCCAGTTCGAGATCGGCGCTCGCGTCCACGTAGACGTGGCAGTTGCCGTCCAGGTGCTTGATCACGGGCACCTTGGCCTCGCGCGAGATGCGCTCGATCAACCCCTTGCCGCCGCGCGGGATGATCACATCGACCGCCTGCGGCGAGGCGATCAGCAGGCCGACCGCGGCGCGGTCGGTGGTCTGCACCAGTTGCACCGCACCGGGCGGCAGGCCGGCGTCCTCGAGCGCCGCCTGGACGATCTTCCACAGCGCGAGGTTCGAATGGATCGCCTCCGAGCCGCCGCGCAGGATCGCCGCGTTGCCGCTCTTGATCGCCAGCGACGCGGCCTCGATCGTCACGTTCGGCCGGCTCTCGTAGATCATGCCGAACACGCCCAGCGGCACGCGCATGCGGCCGACCTGGATGCCGCTCGGGCGCTGCGCCAGGCCCGAGATCTCGCCGATCGGATCCGCCATCGCGGCGATCTGCTCGCAGCCCTGGGCCACGGTCTCGATCACCTGCGGCGTCAGCTTCAGCCGGTCGACCAGCGGTGCGGCCAGGCCGGCGCGGGTGGCGGCCTCGATGTCGAGCGCGTTCGCGGCGCCCAGCGCCTCGGGTGCGGCGCGCAGGCGGCGCGCGAGCGCGAGCAGCGCGGCGTTCTTCGCGGCGGTCGGTGCCGCGGCCATGCGCGCCGCGGCGGCGCGCGCGGCCGCGCCCATGTGGGCGATCATCGCGGGCAGGTCGGTCGGGCTCATGCGCCGATTGTCGCAAACCGGGCGCGAGCGCGCGCCGCCGCCGGGATGGGGGCTATTCGGCCCGGTCGGTGGCACGCAGCCGGATGCACTGCGGGTGCGCGTACCAGCGCGGCGACTCGCATTGCTGCTGCATGCAGCGGTACAGCGCGAACTCGGTCTTGGTCGAGCACGCGGCGCGCGGCCCGCCGGCCGCTGCGGTCTGGCGCGCGCCGGTCGCGCGCGCGCCGCGCTGCGCGAGAGTGGGCAGCGGCGGCGTCGGCGCCACGGCGACGTTGTCCGGGGCGGCTGCGGCGGCAGTCGCGGGCGGGTCGGCCGGGGCCGCCATCGACGCGATCGCCTGCGCCGCCGGCGGCGTCGCACCGGCGGACGCCGGCAGCGCGTTGCTCACGGCGGCAGTGACGCTGGCGGAGGCCGCACCCGCGGCGGGTGCGGCTGCCGTCTCCCGGGGGACGGCCTCGGGCGGCGCGAGCGGCCCCGCCGGCTCGGTGCTGCGCAGGCCGCCGAGCAGGGTCAGGCGGTCCAGCGCGATCTCCGGCACCTGATCCCAGGCGCCGCTGACGACGCCCAGCACGACGATCGCCAGCCCCGCCAGTGCGGCGCCCATCGCGAGCTTGTGGCGCCGCTGCGTGCGGCGGGCGGCGTGCACCGGCGGCGCCAGCCAGGGCGCCCGGTCGGTCGTCATCGCCGCGGTCGGCGGCTCCGTGGGGGCGCGGATCGTCGTCGGGTCGGGGGGCACCGCGCGCCGCGGCGCCCCGGACGTCGCCGCGACGATCGGCGGCAGGGCGGCAGGCGCAGCGGCCGGCGCACGCGCAGGGGCAGCCGGCGACGAAGCCGGAGCCGAAGCGGCGCCAGCCCCATCGGCCGCCGCGTACGGCGACTCGCTGCGCGGCGTCGCGCGCGGTGCGCCGCGTGCCAGCCAGGTGCGGAACTGCGCCGCGCTGAGCGGCCAGTCTTCGGTGAACGGCGACATCGCGGCGTCCAGCGTGCTCAGCAGTTCGGCGCTGTAGCGCGGCCGCGCGGCCGCCTCGAAGCTGCGCGCGATGACCTCGGCCGTGGTCTCGTGGCTGCGCTCCGGTGCGGGCGCTGCCGGCAGGCTGCCGGTGATGCAGAAGCGCGTGACCTCGGCGAGCGCGTACAGGTCGGCCATCGACCCGCTCGGCCGGTGCGCGGCCGGCCCGGCGTCGAGCGCAGTCTCCAGGCTGGCCATCAGCGAATCGACCAGGTCGCTGCCGATCTCGCGCGCGGCCGCACCGGGGCCGAGCAGCAGCGGGCGGTCGTCGCCGAGCAACAGGATGTTGCCCGGCGTGACGCCGCCGTGCGCCCGGCCGCCGCGGTGGATCGCCTCGAGCGCGCCGAGCAGGTCGTCGAGCAGCGCGCGCAGCGAGGCTTCGTCGGGCGCCTCGGGCATGCCGCGACGCAGGTCGAGCAGGCGCCGCCCGGCGTAGTAGGGCATCACGCGGTAGGCGCTGCCGTTCGCCTCGAACAGCTGGTTGACGCGCACCAGCGCCGGGTGATCGCAGTGCGCCAGCAGCCGCGCCTCGTCGATGAAGGCGCGCAGGCCGCGCGCGATCACCTCCTCGTGCCACACGTCGGTGGCGCGCAGCCGCAGGCCGGAATCGCGCTGCACCAGGCGCGCCGGCAGGTACTCCAGGATCGCCACGGTCTGCGCGAGCGCATGGTCGATGGCGAGGTAGACGATGCCGCTCGCACTGCGCGCGATCACGCGCTGCAGCTCGAAGGTCCCCAGGCGCGCACCCGCGGGCAGCGCGGGGTCGGCGAGCCCGGGGATGGCGGAAGACGCAGGATTCTGGCGATCGTTCATCGGGTCGACGGGACGGCAGGCGTCCGGCACAGGAGTGTCCGCGGCAGCTTATCGCCGCCGCCCCGCGCGCGGTGTTCGGATTTGTAGGTGTGCACCCGATCGGCATGTAGGCGCGGCTCGCGAGCGAAACGCGCCTCGCGAAACATCTTCAAACACGACGCCGCGAAGCTCGGGCACGATGCGCGGGTGCGAAATTTCGAAGAGTCCACGCTGTGGCAGCTGAGCGAGTACGAACGGGTCCGGATGCAGACAGGCGGCAGCGGCCTCGCGCGCCTGGACCGCACGACCCTGCTGCCGACGACGCTGCTGGCCGAACTGCGCCGGCTCGACGCCGGCGGCGCCGGCGCTGGTGCCGATCCCCTCGAGGTGGCCGCGGCCTGCATGCGCCACCACGAGCCGGCCCTGCTGCTGCTGCAGTACGAGGAACTGGTCTGGCCGGTGACCTTGTTCCCGGCCCAGCGCCTGTACCACGCGCCGCGCGACATGGCGCAGGCCGCGCCCGCCGCGCTCGCGACGCTGAAGCTGCTGGGCACCGAGCCGCCCGGCGTGCGCTGGCCGGGACACTGGATGCACGAGCGCGTCGCGGCGGCGCAGCTGTACCGACCGCTGCAGCCGCTGCTGTGGTCGCTGGCGCTCGACGGGCCCCGCACGCAGCTGCTGGACGAGATCGCCGGCACGGCGGCCTACCGCGCGGTGCGCAGTGTCGATGTCGACGGCGTCGCGCTGGGCGGCGCGCTGCGTTCGGCGGCGCTGCGCCTGCGCCGCGAGACGGTGTCGCTGCGCGAGATCAGCCGCTGGCCGGGCATGAGCGTCGAGCGCGCGAGCCGGCTGCTCAACGGGCTGTACCTGAGTTCCTCGCTGCTCGCGACGCGCGCCCACCCGGCTGCGCGCGCCGAGCCGCGCGGCCTGCGCGTGCCGCGGCGCCCGGCCTGGATGACGCGCTGAGGCGGCGTCCGCGCCGCGCGTCAGCCGATCTCGTGCACGCGATGGCACGCGACACGCTGGCCGCCGCCCACGTCCTCGAGCACGGGCAGCTCGCGGCGGCAGCGCTCGACCGCGAACGGGCAGCGCTTGTGGAACGTGCAGCCGCCGGGCGGGTTCAGCGGCGACGGCAGTTCGCCCTCCAGCACCTGGCGCTCGCGCCGCGCCTGCGCGTCGATGCGCGGCGTGCTCGCCAGCAGCGCGCGCGTGTACGGGTGGCGCGGCGCACTGAACAGCGCGCCCGAGGCCGCCTGCTCGACGACCTTGCCGAGGTACATCACCAGCACCTCGTCGGCGATCAGCTCGACGACCGCGAGGTTGTGCGAGATGAAGACGTAGGCGACCTGCGTCTCGTCCTGCAGGTCCATCAGCAGGTTCAGCACCTGGGCCTGGATCGACACGTCGAGCGCCGACACCGGCTCGTCGAGCACCACCACCTTGGGCGCGAGCATCAGTGCGCGCGCGATCGCCACGCGCTGGCGCTGGCCACCCGAAAACATGTGCGGAAAGCGGGCGTGGTGCTCGGGCCGCAGGCCCACGCGGGCCATCATGGCCTGCGCGCGTTCGCTGCGTTCGGCAGCACCCAGTTGCGTGTTGATGGCAAGCGGCTCTTCGAGTGCGTGGCCGATCTTCTTGCGCGGGTTCAGGCTCGCGAACGGGTTCTGGAACACCATCTGCACCTGCATGCGCAGTTGCTTCTTCCGCGCGGCGTCGGCAAGTGTTACGTCGGTCACGTCGGCCGGCTTCTGATCCGATCGCGCCAGCATCAACGCGCCCGAGGTCGGCGCCTCGATCATCGTGAGCTGGCGCGCGAGCGTGCTCTTGCCGCAGCCCGATTCGCCGACCACCGCCAGCGTGTGGCCGGCCGGCAGCGCGAACGACACGCCGTCGAGTGCGCGCGCGAGCGCCTTCGGCTTGAACAGGCCGGTGGACACGGCATAGTGCTTCGTGAGTTCGCGCGCTTCGAGCACCGGGGCCGCGAGGGGTTCGCTCACGCTGCTTCCTTTGTGAGCGGGTAGAAGCACCGCGCCTGTGCGCCCACGTCACCGTCGAGCGTGGGCCGCTCGCTCCCGCACTTCGGCTGCACATAAGCGCAGCGCGGTGCGAGCAAACAGCCTGCGGGCCGGTCGAACGCGCCCGGCACCACGCCGCCCATCGAGCGCAGCCGGCGGCGGCCGATGTTGTGCTCGGGCAGCGCCGACAACAGCGCCTCGGTGTACGGGTGGCGCGGTGCGTCGAACAGCCCGGGCACGGCCGCCGTCTCGACCACCTGGCCGGCGTACATCACGAGCACGCGCTGCGCGATCTCGGCGACCACGCCGAGATCGTGCGTGATGAGCACGAGCGCCATGCCGCGCTCTCGTTGCAGGCGAAGCAACAACGCCAGCATCTGCGCCTGGATCGTCACGTCGAGCGCGGTGGTGGGCTCGTCGGCGATCAGCAGGCGCGGGCTGCAGGCGATGGCCATGGCCACCATCACGCGCTGGCTCATGCCGCCCGACAGCTGGTGCGGGTAGGCGTCGAGCCGGCGCGGCGCGTCGGGGATCTCGACCTGCTGCAGGAGTTCAAGTGCGCGCGCCCGAAGTTCGCGCTTCGAGCCGCCTTCGTGGATGCGCAGCGTCTCCATCAGCTGGTAGGCCACGGTGAAGCACGGGTTCAGGCTCGCCATCGGGTCCTGGAAGATCATCGCGATGTCTTTGCCGAGCATCTGGCGGCGCTGCTTCTGCGGCATGGCCAGCAGGTCGCGGCCGTCGAAGCTCAGCTGCTGCGCGCCGACGCGGCCGGGCTCGTCGATCAGCCCCATCAGCGCGAGCGCGGTCACGCTCTTGCCCGAGCCCGACTCACCGACGATGCCCAGCACCTCGCCCGCGTCCACATGCAGGCTCACGCCATCGACGGCCTTGAAGGCGCCGAACGCGACGCTCAGGTCGCGTACCTGCAGCAGCGCGTTCATCGCTTCAACCGCGGGTCGAGCGCGTCGCGCAGGCCGTCGCCCATCAGGTTGAAGGCGAGCACCGAGACCAGGATGGCGAGGCCCGGCAGCGTCACGACCCACCATGCGCTTTGAATGAATTCGAGCGCGCTCGCGAGCATCGAGCCCCACTCGGGCGTGGGCGGTTGCGCGCCCAGGCCGAGGAAGCCGAGCGCGGCCGCGTCGAGGATGGCGGTCGAGAAGCCGAGCGTCGCCTGCACGATCAGCGGCGCAGCGCAGTTGGGCAGCACGGTGTCGAACATCAGCCGCGTCGTACCCGCACCGGCGATGCGCGACGCGGCCACGTAGTCCTTGCCCATTTCGCCGATGACGGCCGCGCGCGTCAGGCGCACGAAGTGCGGCAGCATCACGATGGCGATGGCGTACATCGCGTTCATCAACCCCGGCCCGAGGATCGCGACCACAGCCACCGCGAGCAGCAGGCTGGGCAGCGCCAGCATGATGTCCATCAACCGCATGATGGTGAACTCGGCCGCACCCCGGAAGAAGCCCGCGAACAGCCCGAGCACCACGCCGATGGAGAGCGACAGGCCGACCGAGACGATGCCGATCAGCAGCGACAGCCGCGTGCCGTGAATCAGCCGCGAGAGCACGTCTCGGCCGACCGGGTCGGTGCCAAGCACGAACACGTGCCCGCCGACAGCCTGCAGCGACGGGGCTTTCAGCGTGGCGTCGCGGTACTGCTCGCTCGGCGAGTAGGGCGCGATCACGTCGGCGAAGACCGCGCAGAAGAGCAGCACGGCGATCAGCGCCAGGCCGATCAGCGCGCCCCGGTTGCGCTTGAAGTCGCGCCAAAGTTCACGTGCCGGCGATGGGGGCTTCTGCGTCTCGGCGATGGCCTCGGGCACTGCTGCGCTCATGGGTGCCGTATCCGCGGGTTGATGACGCCATAGAGCACGTCGACGACCAGGTTCACGCTGATGATGACGGTCGCACTCATCAGGATGCCACCCTGCACCGCCGGGTAGTCGCGCCGGTGGATCGCCTCGACCAGCCACTTGCCGATGCCGGGCCAGCTGAAGATCGTCTCGGTCAGGATGGCGCCGGCCAGCAGCGTCCCAACTTGCAGCCCGATGGTCGTGACAACCGGAATCAGCGCATTTCGCAGCGCATGAATACCGACCACCCGAAATGTGGAAGCGCCCTTGGCGCGCGCGGTGCGAACGTAGTCTTCGCGCAGCACTTCGAGCATGCTCGAGCGCGTCATGCGCGCGATCACCGCGAGCGGGATCGTGCCCAGCGCGATGCT
>JAYSLR010000218.1:0-8838 GCA_043725365.1 Rhizobacter sp.
GTCGCGCATCGCGATGCCGTCGGCGTCGGTCTGGTCGAGCCAGTCGGGGTTGAAGTGGCCGGTGAGGGCGCCCGAACCGAGGAAGGTCGCCTTGTAGCGCTGGCCTTCCTCTTCCGCGAAACCGACGACCTCGAAGCCGTAGGGCAGACGCTTGCCGGCGCGGTGCAGTTCGCGCACGCAGATCATCGGCACGAAGATGCCCAGGCGCCCGTCGTACTTGCCGCCGTTGCGCACCGTGTCGTAGTGGCTGCCGGTCAGCAGGAGCGGCTGCGACGCATCGCTGCCGTGGTACACGCCGACGACGTTGCCGACCGCATCGATGCCGACCTCGTCGAACCCGCATTCGAGCATCCACGCCTTGAGCTGCGCGGCGCAGGCGCGGTGCGCATCGGTGAGGTAGGTCACGGTCAGTTCGTTGCGCTCGCCATAGCCGGGATCGGTGTGGCGGCCGAGCAGCTCGGCACAGTCCCAGGCCTGGTTGCCCTGGACCGGCTCGACCCCGAACTTGTCGTTCAGCCGGAGCTCGGCGATGCGGTGGATGTTGCGCAGGCACTCCGCGAGCTCGAAATCGGCGTGGTGGGCCAGGCGACGCTCGAAGGTGGCGATGATCTGGTGGCGCGTCAGGCCGGTGCCGCGCGGCCCGCGCACGGCGAGCGTGAACGGCCAGCCGAATTTCTTGTTGTAGGCCGCGTTCAGGCCCAGCAGGTGGGCGAACTCGGCCGGCGTGCATTCGGTCAGGCCGGCGCGGCCCTGCTCGTGCGTCGACTCGGCGGTCAGCGTCTTCGCCACCATCGCCTTGCCGGCGAGTTCGGGGTGGGCGCGGATCAGCGCGACCTGCGCGTCGCGCCCGGCCTCGCGCAGCACCGTCACGAGCGCGTGCTTCAGTTGTGCGAGCGAGGCGAACGGGCGCTGCGCCGCCGCCTTTTCGGCGATCCACGGCGAGTGTTCGTAGACGCCGTCGAGCAGCGTCGCGAATTCGCTCGGTGTGGCGCGGTTCAGTCGGTCCAGCGTCAATGGCAAGGCCATGATTGAAGATCTCCGTGGATGCGAACGCGGCGCGCGTTCAGGCGGCCGGGTGCGTCGCGGCCCAGTGCCGCGCGATGTCGATGCGGCGGCAGATCCAGACCCGCTCGTGCTGCTGCACGTGGTCGAGGAAGCGCTGCAGCGCCCGGAAGCGCCCGGGCTTGCCGAGGATGCGGCAGTGCATGCCGATGCTGAGCATCTTCGGCAGCTCGGCCCCTTCCTCGTAGAGCACGTCGAACGCGTCCTTCAGGTAGGTGTAGAAATGGTCGCCGGTGTTGAAACCCTGCATCGACGCGAAGCGCATGTCGTTGGTGTCGAGCGTGTACGGCACGATCAGGCGCTGGATCGTCGTGCCGTCGCTCCTGGTCACCGGCATCCAGAACGGCAGGTCGTCGCCGTAGTAGTCGCTGTCGTACTCGTAGCCGCCGTGGTCGGCGACGAGGCGCTTGGTGTTCGGGCTGTCGCGGCCGGTGTACCAGCCCAGCGGCCACTGGCCGTCGGTCATGTCCTTGATGATCTGGGTGCCGATCTCGATGTGGCGGCGCTCGCGCTGCTCGCTCATGTGCTGGTAGTGGACCCAGCGCCAGCTGTGGCAGGCGATCTCGTGGTCGAGCTCGACGAAGGCCTGCGTCAGCTCGGGGTGGCGCTGCAGCGCCATCGAGACGCCGAACACCGTCAGCGGCAGGCCGCGCTTCTCGAACTCCCGCAGCAGGCGCCAGGCGCCGACGCGCGAGCCGTATTCGTACATCGACTCCATCGACAGGTGCCGCGTCTCGAAGGCCTGCGCGCCGATGATCTCGGACAGGAAGGTCTCCGACGCCGGGTCGCCGTGCAGCACGCAGTTCTCGCCGCCTTCCTCGTAGTTCAGCACGAACTGGACCGCGATGCGGGCGTTGCCGGGCCAGTTCGCCTGCGGCGGGTTGCGGCCGTAGCCGATCAGGTCGCGTGGGTAGTCGGGGGTCATCATCGGGGCGTTCTCCGCGGGCGGCCTCAGAGGCCGCGGGGCAGCAGCGCCGCGCCGAGATCGGGCGTGCGCGGATCCAGGCGCAGGTTGCGCTCGACGTTCTGCAGGTGCGACTCCATCAGCCGGACGGCAGCCCGCGCATCGCGCTTCTCGAGCGCGTCGACGATCGCGACATGCTCCTCGTAGGAATGGCCGGCCGAATGCGCCGACTGGTACATCAGCGCGATCAGCGAGCAGCGCGAGACCAAGTCGCCGATCATGCCGGCCAGCACCTCGTTGCCGAGCATGCGCGCGATCACGACATGGAAGTCGGCCAGCAGCCGGGTGCGGCCGGGGACGTCGGTGCGCTGCACCGCGAGACCCTCGGCCTTCAGGTGCGCGCGCAGTTCGGCGATCTGGGCCGCGCCGAACTCGGCGGCGGCGCGCCGGATCATCGCGGCCTCCAGCATGTTGCGGGTGTCGAAGACCTGCTTCGCCTCGTCGACGCTGGGCTCGGCAACCCGCGCGCCGCGCGCCGGCTCGAGCGTGATCAGGTGGTCGCGGCTGAGCTGCATCAGCGCCTGGCGCACCAGCGTGCGCGAGACCTTGAAGACGTCGGCGATCTTCTGCTCGGCCAGCTTGGTGCCCGGCATCAGCCGGCGCTCGACGATCGCGGTCGTGATCGACTCGGCGATGCGCTGGGTCAGGCTCTCGCTCGCCAGCGGCTCGGCGGCGCGCGCCGCCGCGCCGGTGCGGGCCGGGCGGATCACTGGCAGTGTCGGGGCGGGGCGGGGCATGGCGGTGGGCAGAATCGGGATGGCGTCGCGTCGGGCTTGCGTTGCGCATCAAAGTGTATACACTTTTGTCGGCGCGACAAGCACTTTCTGATCTCGCCACCCACCCACCCACCCACCCACGCGCGCCGCGCCACCGAGGACCCCATGGGAAAGCTCACCACTCACGTGCTCGACACCGCCAACGGCTGCCCGGCCGCCGGCATGGCGGTCGCGCTGTACCGGCTCGACGCCGGCGCGCCGACGCTGCTGAAGCGAATCGTGCTGAACCACGACGGCCGCGCCGACAGCCCGCTGCTGGAAGGGGCCGGCTTCGTGCCCGGCACCTACCGGCTGGTGTTCGGCGTCGCCGCCTACTTCCGCGGCCTGGGCACGGTGCTGGCCGAGCCGCCGTTCCTCGACGAGGTGCCGCTCGACTTCGGCCTCGCGGCGGCCGGCTCGCACTACCACGTGCCCTTGCTGGCGAGCCCGTTCGCGTACTCGACCTACCGCGGCTCCTGAGGGTTCGCGTCGGCCGCATCAGGGTAAACGCGTAGGCGATGAGCCGATGAAAGTGTATACACTTTGTCGGCGTCGCCGCGGAGCCCGGAGTCCCCAGACCCGGTCGTGACGTTCACACCTTGCAGAGCCCGCCGTGGCAAGGGAGCGCTACAGGCCTGCTTTTTGCTGAAGCGAAGCGCCGGCCTGACGACGACACGGAGACTCACACCGCATGGAAGCGTACCTGCTCGACTGGGCGAACCTGCTGCTGCGCTGGGCCCACATCATCACCGGCATCGCCTGGATCGGTGCATCGTTCTACTTCGTCTCGCTCGACAATAGCCTGACCCCGCCGAAGGACCCGAAGGACGCCGCCAAAGGCGTCGGCGGCGAGCAGTGGGGCGTGCACGGCGGCGGCTTCTACCACCACCAGAAGTACCCGGTCTCGCCCGGCTACGTGCCGGATCAGCTGCACTGGTCGATGTGGGAGAGCTACTCGACCTGGCTCACCGGCTTCGCGCTCTTCACGGTGCTGTACCTCTACAACGCCAGCACCTTCCTGATCGACAAGACCCTGTTCGACTGGACCCCGGCCGCGGCGATCTGCACCGCGCTGGCGTTCTTCGTCGCGTTCTGGGTGCTCTACGACACCATCTGCCGCACGCTCGGGCGCGGCAGGCACGGCGACGAGATCGTCGGTGCCTGCGTGTTCGTGCTGATCGTGCTGGCGAGCTGGCTGTCGTGCCATTTGTTCGCGGGCCGCGCGGCGTTCCTGCTGGTCGGCGCGATGGTCGCGACGACGATGAGCGGCAACGTGTTCTTCTGGATCATCCCGGGCCAGCGCACCGTGGTCGCGGCGATCAAGGCCGGCTCGGCCGTCGATCCGGTGCATGGCCAGCGCGGCAAGCAGCGCAGCGTGCACAACACCTTCTTCACGCTGCCGGTGCTGTTCGCGATGATGAGCAACCACTACGGCTTCACCTACGGCGCCCGGTACAACTGGCTGGTGCTGGTGGCGATCATGGTGGCGGGGGCGCTGATCCGCATGTCGTTCGCGCTGCGCCACAAGGCGCTGGCCTGCGGCCAACCGGTGCCCTGGCATTTCGCGGCCATCGGCAGCGCGCTGCTGCTGGGCGTGATCGTCGCGACGATGCCGGCGCCGCAGCCGGCCCAGGCCGCGGCGGCGCCGGCGAGCTTCGCCGAGGTGCAGGCGGTCGTCGCGCAGCGCTGCGTGCTGTGCCACGGCCCGGCGATGCAGAGCAAGGGGCTGCGTTTCGATGCGCCCGAGCAGGTCACGCAGCACGCGCAGCAGATCTACCAGCAGGCGGTGGTGCTCAAGACCATGCCGATGAACAACGCGACCCAGATCACCGACGCCGAGCGGGCGCTGATCGGGCGCTGGTTCACCGCCGGCGCATCCACGAAGTGACACCCGGGAGAGCCCCCATGACCACCATCGTCCACCCCGTCGACGAACGCCTGCCCACCCCGCGACTGGCCGCCCTCGGCCTGCAGCACGTGCTCGTGATGTACGCCGGCGCGGTCGCCGTGCCGCTGATCGTCGGCCGCGCGCTGAAGCTCTCGCCCGACCAGGTCGTGCAGCTGATCTCGGCCGACCTGTTCTGCTGCGGCCTGGTCACGCTGATCCAGTCGCTCGGCTTCGGGCGCTGGTTCGGCATCAAGCTGCCGGTGATGATGGGCGTGACCTTCGCCTCGGTCGGCCCGATGGTCGCGATGGCCAACGCCGTGCCCGGCGTAGCCGGCGCACGCGCGATCTTCGGCGCCATCATCGGCGCCGGCATCGTCGCGATGCTGATCGCACCGCTCGTCAGCCGGATGCTGCGTTTCTTCCCGCCGGTCGTCACCGGCACCATCATCGCGGTGATCGGCATCAGCCTGATGCGCGTGGGCATCGGCTGGGCGATGGGCGGCCCGCCGACCCTGGCGCAGAACGTCGACGTGCCCAAGCTCGTCGCGATGGTCGATGGCGCGAAGGCGGCGGCCGCTGCGTCCGGCGTCGCGGCGCCGGTGCTGAAGCTCGCGGGCCCGGTTCCGATGCTGGACAGCGCCAACTACGGCGCGCTCGACAACATGGCGATTGCGGCCTTCGTGCTGGTCGTGATCCTGCTGATCGCGCGCTACGCGAAGGGCTTTCTCGCGAACGTCTCGGTGCTGATCGGCATCGTCGCCGGCTGCGCGCTCGCGGTGGGCCTGGGCAAGATGGGCTTCGACAAGGTCGCGAAGGCGCCCTGGGTCGATGTCGTGATGCCGTTCGCGTTCGGCATGCCGACCTTCGACCCGGTGATGATCCTGACGATGACGCTCGTGATGGTCGTCGTGATGATCGAGTCGACCGGCATGTTCCTGGCGTTGTCCGACATGACGGGCAAGCCGATCTCGCAGACCGAGCTCGCCGCCGGGCTGCGCACCGACGGCCTGGGCACGCTGATCGGCGGCATCTTCAACACCTTCCCGTACACCAGCTTCTCGCAGAACGTCGGCCTGGTCGGCGTCACCGGCGTGCGCAGCCGCTTCGTCTGCGTCGCCGCCGGCATGATGATGATCGTGCTGGGCCTGCTGCCGAAGATGGGCGCGCTGGTCGAGTCGGTGCCGCAGTTCGTGCTCGGCGGCGCGGGCCTGGTGATGTTCGGCATGGTCGCGGCCACCGGCATCCGCATCCTCGCCAACGTCGACTTCAAGACGAACCGCCACAACCTGTACATCGTCGCGATCGCGATCGGCGCCGGCATGATCCCGCTGGTCGCGCCGCGCTGGAGCCAGCAGATGCCGCACGCGCTGGCGCCGCTGCTGGAATCGGGCATCCTGCTGACCGCGATCGCCGCGGTGCTGCTGAACCTGTACTTCAACGGTGCCCGGGGCGGCGCGGCCGACGCGGTCGAGGCCGCGAAACTGGCCGAGGCGCACTGACGCCGGCACGATGTCGACCCTGCTTCTTCGCAACGCGCGGCTGCTCGTCACGATGGACGCGCAGCGGCGCGAGATCGCCGACGGCGGCGTGTTCGTGCGCGACCACGTGATCGAGGCGGTCGGCCCCAGCGCCGAGCTGCCGGCGACCGCCGACGAGGTGATCGATGCGCGCGACCAGGTCGTGATCCCCGGGCTCGTCAACACCCACCACCACATGGTCCAGACGCTGACGCGGGCGCGCGAGCAGGACCAGGAACTGTTCGGCTGGCTGCGCGGGCTGTACCCGGTCTGGGCGAACCTGACGCCCGAGATGGTGAGGGTCTCGACGCAGACGGCGATGGCCGAGCTGCTGTTGTCGGGCTGCACCACCAGCAGCGACCACCTCTACCTCTATCCCGACGGGGTGCGGCTGGACGACAGCATCGAGGGCGCGGCCCAGATCGGCATGCGCTTCCACGCGGCGCGCGGCTCGATGAGCGTCGGCGAGAGCCAGGGCGGGCTGCCGCCGGACCGCGTGGTCGAGCGCGAGGACGCGATCCTGGCCGACACGCAGCGCCTGATCGAGCGCTGGCACGACCCGGGGCGCTTCGCGATGCAGCGCGTCGTGGTCGCGCCGTGCTCGCCGTTCTCGGTCAGCCGCGAGCTGATGCGCGATTCGGCGCTGCTCGCGCGCAGCTTCGGCGCCGCCCACGGCGTCTCGCTGCACACCCACCTGGCCGAGAACGACTTCGACATCGACTACACGCGCGAGAAGTTCGGCTGCACGCCCGCCGAGTACGCCGAGGCGCTCGGCTGGGTCGGCCCGGACGTCTGGTGCGCGCACTGCGTCAAGCTCGACGCCGCCGGCATCGCGCTGTTCGCGCGCAGCGGCACCGGCGTCGCGCACTGCCCGTGCTCGAACATGCGGCTGGCGTCCGGCATCGCGCCGATCCGCGCGATGCGCGACGCCGGCGTGCACGTCGGCATCGGCGTCGACGGATCGGCCTCGAACGACGCCGGCCACCTGCTCGGCGAGCTGCGCACGGCGATGCTGCTGCAGCGCGTTGCGCACGGCCCGGTCCGCGGGCCTGCCGCGATGAGCGCGCGCGAGGCGCTCGAGATCGCGACGCTGGGCGGCGCGAAGGTGCTGGGCCGCGACGACATCGGCGCGCTCGCGGTCGGCATGGCCGCGGACATCGTCACCGTGCCGCTGGACGAGATCGGCATGGCCGGCGCGCAGCACGACCCGCTCGCCGCGCTGCTGTTCTGCCACGTGCCGCGCGTCAGGCACAGCATCGTCGACGGACGCATCGTGGTGCGCGACGGGCACCTCACCACGCTCGAGCTGCCGCGGCTGATCGAGCGCCACAACGCGCTCGCGGCGCAGCTCGTGCACGCGGCGTTCTCGACGCACTGAGACCGGGTTCGAGCCCGCCACCGATGTCCCGCACCGAACGCGACGTCCGCATCGACCTCGCCGCGGCCTACCGCCTCTCGGCGCAGCGCGGCTGGGACGACACGGTCTACACCCACCTGTCGGCGGCCGTGCCGGGCGAGGCTGGCGTCTACCTGATCAACCCGTTCGGTGCGCGCTTCGACGAGATCACCGCGTCGAGCCTGGTCAAGGTCGACACGCGCGGCCGCGTCGTCGACGGCTCGAACGCGCGCGTCAACCCGAGCGGCTTCGCGATCCACGGCGCGCTGCACGCGGCGCGCCCCGAACTCGAGTGCATCGTGCACCTGCACACGGCCGCGGGCGTGGCGCTGGCGATGCTGCCCGGCGGCCTGCAGCCGACCTCGCAGTGGGCGATGCGGCTGCACGGGCGGCTCGGCGTCCACGCCTACGAGGGGCTCGCGCTCGGCGCCGACGAGCAGGCGCGGCTGGTGGCCAAGCTCGGCACGCTCGACGGCCTGATCCTCGAGAACCACGGCCCGCTGACGGTCGGCCGCACGGTCGCCGAGGCCTGGATGCTGATGTACCTGCTGGACCGCGCCGCGCAGGCGCAGCTCGCGGCGATGGCCGCGGGCGGCGGCCGCGTCCTCGCGGTGAGCGCCGAACTGGCCGCACTGACGTATCGTCAGTGGGTCGGCGACGGCCGTGAGCGCGACGGCGACCTCGAGTGGCCGGCGCTGCGGCGCGGGCTGGACCGCATCGATCCGAGTTACCGAGACTGAACCAGGAGAACTGCCATGCCCACGATCCGCGTCGAGATGTTCGAGGGGCGCACGCCCGAACAGAAGCGCGCGCTGGCCGCCGCCCTCACCGAGGCCTGCGTGCGCACGATCGGCGCCTCGCCGGACAGCGTCGACATCCTGCTGTTCGACATCGCGAAGCAGAACTGGGCCACCGGCGGCACGCTGTGGAGCGACAAGGCCGCGGCGCCGAAGCCGCCGGGCGCCTGATCCGCGCACCGGCCGCGGGTCAGAACTGCAGGAAGGTCACGCCGACGCCGAGGCTGGTCTGGCGGAAGTTGTAGTCGGTCAGCGTCTCGCCGTAGCCGTTGAAGGCCTGCACGAACCAGCGCAGGCCGTTCGGCTGGTCGCGGTAGACCGGGGTGGTCCATTCGAACTGCAGCGCACCGTACTTCACGTCCTGCAGCGTGCTGCGGTACAGCAGCGACGCGGTCTGCAGGCCGCGCGCCCACTTCAGCTGGAACTGCCAGCGGCCGCGGTAGGCCACCAGGTCGGGGT
>JAYSLR010000219.1:0-4296 GCA_043725365.1 Rhizobacter sp.
CAGCACGACCTGAAAGCCGTAGAGAAAGGCGATCTGCGGCACCAGCAGCGGTGCGTAGACCAGCCACAGCACGCGGTGGGTCGGTGCGTGGCCGCGGCGCCTCTCGGCCTCGAGGCAGGCGACCGCCAGCAGCACGCCGGCCAGTGCACTCGCGAGCGCGAGGCCGATCGTCGTGGTCACGGTCTCGGCGATGCGCGGAAGTTGCAGCGCCCAGGTCTGCGTCGTCCACTGCTCGGGCAAGGCGGCCGGGAAGCGCCAGCTCTGCGCCAGCGACCAGACTGCCGTGCCGAGCAGCGCGACCCCGCCCAGCGCCAGCGCGATCGCCGCGAGCCCCGCCGAGACGCGAGCGGCCGGTTCGATGGCCCCGGCGCGCACGCCTCGCTCGCACCAGGCTCGGCCGATGTGCGCCACGCCCACTTCGCCTGCGCGCCATCCGAGTAGCGTCGCGAGCACCAGCAGGCCCTGCAAGGTGGCCGCGGCCGCGGCCAGGAAGTAGCGCTGCAGGTCGTAGTCGGCGAACCAGCGCGCGGCGAGCAGCGCCAGTGGCGGCGGATTGCCAGGCCCCAGGATCAGCCCGACCTCGACGGTCGACATCGAGAACGCCAGCACGGCGTAGACCGGCAAGCGCAACTGCGCGTAGACGGGCGGGAAGACGAGCTTGAACCAGGCCGCGGCCGGGCGGTACCCGAGCGCCGCGCCGGTCCGGCGCAGCGCGGCGTGGGGAACTTGGTTCAACGCCGACAGGGTCATCAGGATCAGGTAGGGCACCTCCTTCAGCACCAGGCCCAGCACCATGGCCAGGCCTTGGGGGTCGCGCACCGTCACCAGGCCCACGGGAGGACGATCCCAGCCCGTCAGCACCGGAGACGCCAGCCGCAACAGCCAGCCGCTCGGCGCGATGACGAACGCCAAGCCGATCGCCAGCGCGACATGCGGCATGGCCAACAACGGCGACACCATCGCGCCGAGGCGGCGATAGAGCTCGTGGTCTTGAAGCAGCGCGCAGAACGAAGCCGCGAAGGCGAGCGACAAGGCGGTGGCGAGCAAACCGGTCTGAACGCTCAATCGCACCGAGGTCATCACGCCCGGCTGCTCAGTCAGCGCGCGCCAGGGCTCGACGGACAGGTGTTCGCCCCCGATCGCCTGCAGGTAGCCGAAGGCGGGCAGCGCGGTTCCGACGAGGCCGGCCGCGACGGGGAGCAGAAACACCGCGATCGTGAGCCACGGCGCGTAAGCCCACAGGCCGCCGGTCTGCGCGAGAGAGGGCGAACGCGTCGTCATGCCGTGGGTGCCACGGCATCAGCGTGAATAACGCTTCTCCCACTCGGCGGTGATGCGTGTCATCCAGCTCGGGTGCGGCTCGAGCAGCGGCGAGCCGAGTTCGGCGTTGGTCGGCAGCCCCGGCATGCCGTTCTTCGGCGCGAACAGCGCGCGCTGGGCAGCCGGCACCTTCGCCAGGTCGAGCACGGTCATGCTGCCGCCCCAGGCCGGGTCCTGCGCGCGGGCCTGCGTCGCGGGCTCGAGCAGGAAGTCGGCGACGACCAGCGCGGCTTCCTTGTGCGCCGCGTTGTACGGGATCGCCACGAAACTCGTGTTGCCGATCGTGCCCCTGGCCATCACGAAGGTGCGCGCGCCTTGCGGCAGCAGCTGGTTCGCGATCGACACTGCCGCCTCGGCCGGGTCGAAGGCCATGTGGATGTCGATCGCGCCGTCGTTCATCAACTGGCGCTCGGCCGGGCCGGTTTCCGGGAACTCGCGGCCGGCGCGCCAGAGCGTGGGCCGCAACTGGTCGTACCAGGTCCAGAGCGGTGCGGTGACCGGGTCGAAGCTCGCATCGGTCGCCGGCTGCTGCAGCACCGACGGATCGGGCAGCAGGTCGTAGAGGGCTTGCTTCAGGAAAGTCGCTCCCAGGAAGTTGCGCACGGTCGGATGCGTTACGCGCCCGGGGTGCTGGCGCGTGAACGCCAGCAGCGCGGGCGCCGAGCTCGGCATGTCGGCGAGCTTGTGGCGGGCGCTGTCGTAGATGTAGACGAACTGGGCCAGGCGCCACGGCGCCGCCATGCCGTTGATCGGCACGGTGAAGTCGATCAGGTTGGAGCGCTTGTGTTCGGTGTCGACGTAGCGGTAGTTGGGCAGCGACTGCGTGATCGGGCCGTAGAGCAGGCCCTGAGACTTCATCGCGAGAAAGTTCGGGCCGTTGATCCAGATCAGGTCGACGCTGCCATTCGCGTTGCGGCCTGCGCTTTTCTCGGCAACCACGCGCGTGACCGCCTCGGCGGTGTCCTTCAGCTTGACTTGGCTGACCGTGACGCCGTAGCGCCGCTTCACTTCGTCGCCGACCCAGGCGATGAAGGCGTTGGTGCGCTCGTCGCCGCCCCAGGCGTTCCAGTAGACCGTCTGCCCCTTGGCGCGCGCGACGATGTCCGGCCACGGCCGGATTTCCGGTTCGGCATGCAGAGGCACTGCTGCAGCGAGCGCGGCGGCGAGAAAGGCGGTGCGGGCAATGCTGGAAATCATGGTGGGTCGGACTTCTGGTTGCGCTTGAGGTGCTGTTCGGCAGAGCCGAGACGCACCGACGATCATGCGGGGGAGCGCCGGCATCATCGCCGGCTCAAGTTCTCGAACCGTGTGGTGAACTCGCGCATGCGAGAGCGGTTCTTGCCGAAGTCGAAGAGGCCTAGCAGCGACCGCGACCGAAAGTTGATGAGCTGGGCCTTGGCGTCAATCCTGAAGTCGACCTCGTCCCTGAAACCGATCGGCGTCGTGAAGATCAACTGCAACCCGAGCGGATCGGCGCGGACAACAGTTGCCTCGGGAAAGGTCGCCACGGTGGCCCGGAGCAGTTCCAGGGCCTGCGCCTCAGTGCCGGCGAATCTGAGCGGCATCAGGTGGCCGGTCTCACGCGAGCTCACGCAATTGCTGGGGATCGTGCAGGTGAGTTCAGGACTGCCGAAATCCGGCGCTGTCGAAGCACACCCACCTAGCAGGACGCCCAGTGCCGAGATCCCGCACGCAGACGTAAGTCGAACGAAGTTGAATTCAAGTGTCATGTCTTTGTACATCGAATATTTGGGGTAGCGAGCAGCGGTGCTGCAAGCGAACTTCTAAGTGCGCCTTGTTCCATATCAGTTTAGTCAATGAGCGAGCGAGTTCTCGCCATTGGGGCAAGAGCGACACGAGCATCAGCGCGACCGATGGAGCCAGAGAACTGCAGGTCGGAGTTGCGCCAGATAGCGCAAATGCGACTTCAATTTTGACTGTAGATTGAGTAGCGTGCACCGCGCAGTTCGACGAGCGACTGCTTCACTGCTTCACGACCGGCTGCAACGGGTCGGGTACTGCCGACCGCGGCCGTCGGCTATGCCGTCGCTCAACTTGGAGGTCAGCTTTTCGGCCGTCAGATCGCGCGCCCGACCGGCGCTGGCCGACCCATGCCGGACACTCCCGACCTGTGGGAGCGGTCGTTCATGGCGATCACCGTTCGACGAGCTACAGCAAGCTGGTACAAGCGCTGACGGGATCGACGACCCAATTTCGATCAGAAAGATCGGGTAGAGCCGCACTCTGCTTGCAGAAATGAGTCATTGCGGCATCCCCAAAGACTCAGCAACGTACATCATTCGCGCCATGGCGCCGCGTCGAGCGAGGGTGCACACGCAGTCCAGGTAGCGCTGGTGCCGATCGAAGGCTTCCGGACCTTCGACGCGTTCCAGTTCTGTTCGATGCGCGAGTCTCGCGGCCTGGCGCCTCGCGGCGACGGCCTGCAGGCTTTCGGTCCGATCGACCGTGGAAAGAACTCGCAGCCCCGCCTGCGCCAGCGCCCGTTCGTTGAACCCCGGTGGCACGAATTGCGTGTGGCCGTGCACGGACCGAAGGCGAATTTCGTCGTTGGACAGCGGTCCTGTAATCACGGCGGCGTCGGTGAACAGGAACCGACCACCCGGCACGAGCACCCTCCCGACCTCGGCGAACATCTGCGAGCGGTTGCGCAAGTGAAGAATGACGTCCAGCGACATCACCGCCTCGAATGAATGGCGGCCCAGCGGCAGCGGCTCATCAAGGTCGGCGACCCGGAGCGTCACGCACTCGGTCAGACCGTGTGAAGCATTTCGCGTCGCCGCACAGTTGATCGCTGCAGCGTTCAGGTCCAGCCCGGTGCCCCGACATCCTGTCAAGCCGACCACAAAGCTCAGCAAGCCGCCGGGGCCGCAGCCCAGGTCGAGCAGCCGACTCGCGCTCGACAGCTGCAGCCGCCCGATGTCGTGCTCCAGGTCCTGTGCATCGACCCAGGAGTGC
>JAYSLR010000220.1:0-3164 GCA_043725365.1 Rhizobacter sp.
GCCGGCGGCCGATCTCAGGCGGTGAGCATGCCCTTGGTCTCGATGAAGGTCACGATCTCGGCCAGACCGGCGTTCGTCTTCAGGTTGCTCATCACGAACGGCCGCACTCCTTGTGCAGTCATGCGCATGCGCCGCGTGTCGGCGGCCATCACGTCGAGGTTCGCGCCGACGTAGGGCGCCAGGTCGGTCTTGTTGATCACGAGCAGGTCGCTCTTGGTGATTCCGGGGCCGCCCTTGCGCGGGATCTTCTCGCCGGCGGCGACGTCGATCACGTAGATCGTCAGGTCGCTGAGTTCGGGGCTGAAGGTCGCCGCGAGGTTGTCGCCGCCGCTTTCGATGAAGACGATGTCGGCGTTCGGGAATTTCTCGAGCATGCGGTCGACCGCCTCGAGGTTGATCGACGCGTCCTCGCGGATCGCGGTGTGCGGGCAGCCGCCGGTCTCCACGCCCATGATGCGCTCGGCCTCGAGTGCACCGGCCACGGTCAGCAGGCGCTGGTCTTCCTTGGTGTAGATGTCGTTCGTCACGACGACCAGGTCGTAGCGCTCGCGCATCGCCTTGCACAGCATCTCGACCAGCGTCGTCTTGCCCGAGCCGACCGGCCCGCCGACGCCGACGCGCAGCGGCGGCAGTTTGCGGGTGCGGTTCGCGATCTGGTGCAGGGGGGTGCTCATGGCGCGGATTATGGCGGGCCGATGCCACCGGTCACGCGCGCGTCACCGGCCGGACACGCGCGCGTCACCGGCCGCGGCGAGCATGCCGTTTCATGCAGCGCGACCTCCCATCGATGCCAGGGCCACAAGGCGGCCTGCGCGTGCGCACGGTCTGGATCTCCGACCTGCACCTGGGCACGCCGGGCTGCCAGGCGCAGGCGCTGCTCGAGTTCCTGCGTCACGTCGAGTGCGAGACCCTGTACCTGGTCGGCGACATCATCGACGGCTGGCAGCTGAAGCGCGCGTGGTACTGGCCGCAGGCCCACAACGACGTGGTCCAGAAGCTGCTGCGCAAGGCGCGCAAGGGCACGCGCGTGATCTTCGTGCCCGGCAACCACGACGAGTTCGCGCGCCGCTACGTCCAGCACAACTTCGGTGGGATCGAGGTCGCCGACGAATGGATTCACGTCACGGCCGACGGCCGACGCCTGTGGGTCATCCACGGCGACCTGTTCGACGGCGTGATCCAGTGCGCGAAGTGGCTCGCGCACCTTGGCGACACGCTGTACGGGCTCACGCTGCATCTGAACCGGCACCTGAATTCGCTGCGCGCGCGGCTCGGGCTGCCGTACTGGAGCCTGTCGAAGTACCTGAAGCTGAAGGTCAAGCGCGCGGTCAGCTACGTCAGCGACTTCGAGGTCGCGGTCGCGCGCGAGGCGCACCGGCGGGGCCTGCAGGGCGTCGTCTGCGGCCACATCCACCACGCCGAGTTGCGCGAGATCGACGGTGTGCTGTATGCCAACGACGGCGACTGGGTCGAGAGCCGGACCGCTCTGATCGAGCACGTCGACGGCCGGCTCGAGATCTTCGACTGGTCGCAGCAGTGCCTGCGCGATGCCGCGGCTTCGCATCGCGACACGGCACCGGCCGAGCTCGCGGCTGCGCTCTGGTTCGTCCACGACAAGGGGAGCGAATGAAGATCGTGCTCGTCACCGATGCCTGGTTGCCGCAGGTCAACGGCGTCGTCACCACCTTGCTCGAGCTGACGCGCGGGCTCGAGGCGCGCGGCCACGAGATCGTGCTGATCGAACCGTCGACATTCCGGCGCTTCGCCTGCCCCGGCTACGCCGGGATCGAGCTCGCCTGGCGGCCGGGTGCGCAGGTCGCGAAGCGCATCGACGCCGCCGAACCGGACGCGATTCACATCGCGACCGAAGGCCCGCTCGGCGCGGCCGCGCGGCGTCACTGCCTGCGGCGCGGCCTGGCGTTCACGACCGCGTTCCATACCCGCTTCCCCGACATCCTGGCCAAGGCGCTGCACCTTCCGCCGGCCTGGGGCTACGCGTGGTTGCGCCGCTTCCACGCGGCGTCGGCCGGCGTGATGGTGCCGACCGACGGGATGCTGAAGATCCTGCAGCAGCACCGCTTCGAGCGGCTTCTGCGCTGGTCGCACGGTGTCGACCTGCGGCTGTTCCGGCCGGTCGCGCCGATCGCGCTGGCGCTGCCGCGGCCGATCTTCCTGTACGTCGGCCGGGTCTCGTACGAGAAGAACCTCGAGGCCTTTCTGCGCCTGGACCTGCCCGGCTCCAAGCTCGTCTACGGCATCGGTCCGGTGCTCGCGAAACTGCGCGCAGCCTACCCGCAGGTGCACTGGCGCGGTGTCGTGCCGCGCGAGGCGCTGCCGGCGATCTACAGCGCCGCCGATGTGTTCGTGTTCGCCAGCCACAGCGAGACCTTCGGCCTGGTGATGCTGGAGGCGATGGCCTGCGGCACGCCGGTCGCGGCGTTCCCGGTCACCGGCCCGCTCGATGTGGTGGGCGCCAGCGACGGCGGGGTGCTCGACGACGATCTCGCGCAGGCGGCGCTGCGCGCGCTCGAGCTGCCGCGCGAGCGGTCCCGCGCCCGTGCGCTCGAGTTCGACTGGGAACGCGTCTGCGACCAGTTCGTCTCGTTCCTCGTGCCGGCGCGTGCGATGGATCAGGCCGCGACGCCGATCGTCAGCGCGATCGCGTAGCCGGCGCTGCCGCTGATGCTGATGCTGATCGTCGGCGGCTGCAGGGTCGCGCCGGCGCTGAAGATCTGGTCGGTGTCGTCGTCGACGAGCAAGGCGTGGATCTTCGACGTGCTCAGCCGGCCCGCCGGCGCAACAGGTCGACGTAGGCACCCGACACGAGTTGCGCGGCATCGACCTGCAGCCGCGCCGCCAGTGCATGCGCCTCCGCCACGCCCGCCTCGGCGCTCTCGCCGTCGCGCAGCACGACCTCGAGTTCGAGGAAGTCGCCCAGGCCGGCGACGCGGTCCAGGGGCACGCGCGTGCGGCCGGCGAGCAGCAGCGTGCGCTGCTTGACGACGCGACCGGCGACGCCGAGCGCGCGCGCCAGCGTGGCACGCAGCGCGTCGGGGTCGGGCACCGGCGTGATCGCGTAGTCCGAGGTCCTGGGCCCGCTCGCGTCGGGCCGCTGGTACGCGATCAGCTCGCCGCGGCCGTCGGCGAACACACGCAGCTTCAGG
>JAYSLR010000221.1:0-1619 GCA_043725365.1 Rhizobacter sp.
ACAGCGCCAGGTTCATCACCGAGCGGCCGCCCTTGACCTTGAGCCGGCTGATCGCGAACGCCGCCGAGGTGGCGACGAACAGCGTGATCGCCGCGACCGAGACCGCGATCAGCACCGAGTTCCAGAGCTGGATCCAGAAGTGGTCGAGGTAGAAGTGCTGGCGGTGGAAGACGATCGAGAAGTTCTGCAGCGTCGGGTGGTCGGGCCACAGCCGCCCGGACGTGGCCGTGTCGCGCGGCGAGATCGAGAACAGCACCATGTGGTAGACCGGAATCACGGTCCACAGGAACAGCGGGATGCCGATCAGCAGCAGCTTGGCCTCGGTCGTGACGGCCTTCCAGGTCTTGGCCTTCATTTCGAGAGCCTCTTCATCATGAAGTACACCAGCGGCAGCACCAGCGGCAGCGCGACCACGATCGAGGCCATCGACAGGTCGACCTGGTCGAGCCGCAGGTAGCGGATGCCGAGCGTGGCCAGTACGTGGGTCAGGTCGGCCGGGCCGCCGCCGGTCAGCAGGTAGACGCTGTTGAAGTCGCCGAGGGTCCAGATCATCGACAGGATCAGCGAGGTCACGTACAGCGTGCGCATCGACGGCCAGGTGATGAAGCGGAACTTCTGCCAGTTCGTCGCGCCGTCGACCGAGGCGGCTTCGTATTGCTCGGCCGGGATCGACAGGCGCCCGGCGATCAGGATCAGGGTCCAGAACGGCAGCGACTTCCAGACGTGCATCAGCATCGAGAAGCTCAGCGCCAGCGTCGGGTCGTTGAGCCAGTTCGGGCCGTCGCGCCCGGTCAGCCGGAAGATCAGCGAGTTGATCACGCCCCACTCGGGGTTGAGCATGAAGCGCACCGACAGGATCGTCGGGATCGACGGCAGCGCCCAGGGCAGGATGAAGATCAGCGACATGACCTTGATCCACCAGCGCTCGGTCACGAAGAAGCCCGACAGCACCATCGCGATCACCATCTTGATGTTGATCGCGACGATCAGGAACACCAGGGTGTTGACGACGGTACGGAAGAAGATCGGATCGTCGAACAGCTTGACGTAGCTCGCCGGATGCCGTGCCAGCCACAGGCCGTAGCCCACGGGGTAGAGCACGAACACCAGGAACACGAGCACGTAGGGCAGCACCAGCATGCGGCCCCAGAACTGCCAGCGGTCGCGCGGCCGGGCGGGGGCCGGCAACGCGGCGGCGGGGGCGGTGGTGGTGCTCATGGGGTCGGCTCAATGCAACGGCGGGCGGGCGCTTCGAACGCCGCCCGCCGCCGCTGGGTCAGCTCGTCAGCCGGCGACGGCCTTGATGCGCGCGATCATCTCGTCGACCGCCTTGTCCACCGGCACCTTCTCGTTGATGATGCGGTTCATCGCCTTGGCCCAGACGTTCTCGTTGTTCAGGATCGTGAACTTGTAGTTCTTCGTGAACTCGAAGGGCACGACGCCGTTCATGTACTGGTTGTAGACCGACAGGCGGTGCGGGTCAGCCTTCCAGAACGGGCTCTGCTGCGCGACCTTGGTCACCGGGAACCAGCGGCCGAGCGCACCCTCCACATACGGCGTCAGGTTCGCCTCTTCGAGCATGAAGCCGACGAACTGCTTCGCCGCGGCCTTGTTCTTCG
>JAYSLR010000222.1:0-11989 GCA_043725365.1 Rhizobacter sp.
CCGACGCCCATGCCGGCATAGCCGGCGTAGAGGATCCACAGCAGCGGATAGCCGCGGACCGCGTACGGTCTCCACCGCAGCAGCTGCAGCAGCGACAACGCGCCGGCGATGCCGAGGGCGATAGCGGTCGGCAGCCGCAGCCCCGCGAGCAGGTAGATCACCGCGACGACGCAGACGCCGAGCTGGATCTGTCCGGTGCGCGTTTGCATCGGCAGCTTCAGGCCGGCGACTGCGCGCATCGCGAAGAACGGAATCACGCGGCGGGTGATCAGTAGCGCGATCAGCGCCATTGCCAACAGCCCGGCATTGAGGCGCTGCATCAGGAGCGCGAAGTCGCCGCTGCGCGCGGCGAGCAGGTACAACCCGTCGGCACCGGCCAGGCCGACGATGAGCCACGGCACCGCATAATTGCGGGCGTTCCGGGCGCGATACACCGCCCGCATCATCGCTACCGCGGCGAAGACGAAGAACCCGAGCTCGGCCGCGGCCGCGCACCAGAACACTTCGTCGCCACCGGCGAGGAAGCCGACGCGGGCGACCAGCCAGAGGCCGCAGGCGATGCCGAGCGCCCTGCCCTGCAGCGGATTGATGCCGGTCCAGTTCGCGCCCGCCGTCATCAGGAAGGCGACTGCGATCGTTGCGATGAAGCCCCAGAGCATTTCATGGGCGTGCCAAGCGATGCCCTGCAGTGGGCCGGTCAGTATTTGCGGCGCATAAACCCAGATTGCGATCGCGATCAGCGCCCAGGCCACGCCGCCCAGATACAGCGGCCGAAACGCGAGCTCGAGAAATGCCCGCAGGCTCGGCGCCGCACGCTCCGGCTGCGCCGTCCCTTCCAAATCGAAGAGGCTGCGCATGTTCATGCGGACACGGGGACCGATCGCGGCGTCGCTGCCCGGCGCGGCGGCGAAGCCGGTATCCGGTCGGGCTCGCGCTGCAGCTGGTAGTCGACCCGGAGACTCTGCGCGATTCGCTGCGCCAGCTCGCCACCGCGCTCGGCCATCGGCCGGTTCGACAGCGCGCTCGCCGCCTCGTGAAAGAGGTCGAGCCAGTGCTCGAACATCGAGTGCGTGAGGCCGGGCAGCGCGCGGTGCAGCAGCATCGGGTTGCCGCGGTAACTCTTAGATCCGCACAGTGCAGTCGACCAGAACGCGACCATCTTCGGCATGGGCCGGCTCCAGTCGCCCACATGGCGTTCGAATACCGGTCCGAGGATTGCGTCGTCGCGCGCCTTGGCGTAGAAAGTCGTGACCAGTTCGGCGACTTCGGTCTCGGTGCAGAGCTCGGGCAACGGCATTCGATGATCTCGATGGTGGCTCCGCTTTCGGGTCTGCGAAGCCGGGCGCGGCTATCTCTGCGCCGCGAATTCATAAGATATAAGTTGCCTATATCTTATACGCCAGCCAAGCGCCTTGCTGACGCGATCACTGGAGACCCTTCTCGCGCGTCGCCCGCCCACTGCAGCGGGCACCCGAACGCGGCGAAATCGGCGGATGGACATTAAGGCCGCCGACGTGCTCGGTGACCGATCGCGTGCACCGGCTCCAGCCCCTTTGGGCAAACCTCAGCGCAATTCCGGCTGTTAGTACCACCGACCGCAACCGCTGCATCGCCGTCGTCCGCCGACCCGGACGAAGGACAGCAACGGGTCGGCAAGGACATATGGGTAGCAAAATTTCCGTCGCCGAAAAAAATGGCCAGATCGAGAGGCGTCAGGCCGTGACGCTTCTGGTTCTCGGCGACTTGGGCGGATACGGCATGGGCCTCTGGGCCGATGACGACCGGGACGGCTTCGAGCCCAGCTCGTTTCGCCGCACGCAAGCGCCTCGCGCCGGGTGGGGTTGGCGGAGCCGGAGTCATACATAACCCTAGCATTTATGCGGGGTCCAAAGGCCCTCTTGCGTCAAACCCCTCACCCACCCCCCAGTTTGGTAGGTGCTTGGGCCCTCAAGATCACGGAATTTGTCAGCAAAACTCACGGCGACTATCAGCAGAAATGGTGCGGATCATTCAGCTCTTGGACAGCAGCAGATGGATCCAGGTTGCGTGCCTGCGCTTGAATGGCTGGGTCACCTGACGTGCCCAATGCGCCGCCTTGGTCAGGACGCGTTGGTGAATGCGCCGCCGCGGCGGCTGAAGCAGTCTGTTGCCGCATGCCGTGCAAACTTCCTCCTGGCCATAGGTACCGTATGGGTTGCCTGCCAGATCCATGAGGCTCGAAGAGACGCGGTTCGTCGCGTTGTCATCGACGCCGACAAAGCTGGTTCGCACGATGGTCATGCCGCTGAAAAGCTCCCGCAGACGTCGTTCATCGAAGGTGCTGAGATGGCCCCAAGGGGGGTTGTGCGCGCCGCAGGCGATACAGGTGGTGCGTCCGACTCGCGTGTCTTGCTTGTAAGGCACGCCGACCAGAAGATGACCGCGAGTCACCCGCGCCAGTTCGTTGCTGGCCGCCTGCAGGAGTGGCGGATCGATGTGTTCCAGTACTTCCGCGCAGATGACCAAGTCGAACGCGTCGTCGGCGAAGGGTAGCTCGGTAACGTTGCCGGCCACGCATGCGATGCGGGGATCGGCGATTTCGGGCACGGTCAGGTCGAGCGCCGTGACACGATCGAAGCGATCGGCCAGGAGACGCGCAAGGTGGCCATCCCGCGTGCCGACGTCCAGGGCCGACCCGGAGGCGTGTAGCGAAAGCGCCAGCAAGTCCGCGGTGCGCAGCCGTTCGGATTCCCTCTCGCGATAGTCGATGAGGTCTGTACGTGGCTCGGCGGCGAGGTTCATCTCGAGCATCAGGCTGTCGGCCAAGAACTTCGCTGCCCAGCTCAGGTATTCGTAGGGCGCGTAGTCGCCATCGACGGGAAACGACCCCTTGGTGCCGCCGCGCGTTTCCAGTGGACCGCCGAATTGAACTGTTCGACGGACGAAGCGGTTGGCCAGGCAAGCCGCGTCACGGTATTGCACTTCGCCGGTGTATTCGAACAACAAGAACCAGCAGGACGCTACCTGTGCGTTAGCGGTGAGACATACCGAATCGGCCCCGGCAAGCCAGCCAGGACGAAAACGCCCGGGTATCCAGCCGTCGTCGCGCAACGCCGACAGCAGACCCTGCGCCGTCCGCCGGGCGGCGACGAGAAACTCCGGCTCGGTACTGAACCGGTACGCTTCCAGGACGCCACGTAGTGCATAGGCAATGGTGTGGGTGAGCGGGCGCGCCGGGTCGTCGAGGCAGCACTTCGAAAACCATCCATCACGACCTTGGGACGTCAGAGCCCAGCGAACATTGTCCAGCGCGGCAGCCCCATAGCCGCGGCCGGCATCGAGACGTTCGGCTTCGAAAAGGCCCCAGGCGACATGCGTTTCGTATTCCTTTTCACCCGGCGCAGCAAAAGGCGTGGGGAAGCGCCGCCAGCAGCCATCTGCATCCTGGGTCTCGACGAGCCAGTCGGCGGCGCGCCGCATCGCGACCGTGTAGCCGCCAAACTCCCGTTGCGCGGCGGCCAGTCCGAGCAACACCTGCCCGGTATTGAAAGTGACCGGCACGACCGGTTCGGAATCTATCTTGCCACCCTGAACACCGCCGCACGGCAGTTGGATACTCACCAGCCAATCGACCATGCGACGCGCGCGCCGGCGCATCTCCTCGTTGCCAGTGCGACGCGCGTATTCGATGAACGTCGGAACAATGTAGCCCGTCGTTTCGGGATACGAAGAGGCCCACCCCTTGATCAGGCTGAAGTCGCGCGCAACGCCGCCGTCGACGCTTGCCGAACGATCCTGTGCCATGCAGAGCCATCGCATGGACGCGTCGAGAACCGCCTTCGAACCCTGGTCGGCGACAGGCAGGCCGGCTCGATCGATGCGTCGGGCCGCCCGCGCTGCCGTCGGCAACCTGGAGAGTTGCCAGAGCGGGCGCATGGAAGGCTTCAGGCCGCTCGTCATGATCAGGCGTGCTCGAGGCGCGGCGCCGTGGCCATCAGCCCCAGCGGATCGATCGTCTCCGCAGACGCATGCAGATAGCGTGCGGCGCGGCGCTTGGCAGCAATGTCGGCGTAGATTCTTTCGGCTCCTGCCATATCGATGTCGAGCGCGAGCGCGAGGTCAGCGGCGCCAACACCGTGGTTTAGCGACCACAGCGCAAGATCCATCTGCGGAAATGGCAGCGCGAAGTAGAACTCGTCCTGACCCTGCGGCAAGGTGTACGTGTCGGTCGTGGGCTGCGCCGTGCAGATCTCCTGCGGCAGGCCGAGCCATTCCGCCATCGCATACACCTGCGTCTTGTAGAGGTGTGCGATCGGCTTCAGATCGGCGAAACCGTCGCCGCCCTTGACGAAAAAACCCTGGTCGTATTCGAGCCGATTGGGCGTGCCGACGACCGCGTAGTTGAGCCGATCCGCGTGGAAGTAGTCGATCGTCTTGCGCACCCGTTGCTTGAAGTTTGTCGCCGCGACGATCTCCAGATACTCGCGCAGTGGCAGCCTGGCCTCTTGCAGCAGCCCGTCATCCGACTGGACAACGAGCTTGAAGTAGTTGATGCCGCCTCGGGTGCCGCCGGCGATCGCCAGCTTGTTGCGCCAACCCGGGCCGTACTCAGGAAAGACACGACGGATCGCGGCGTCCCGTCGCTCGTAGCAACCGAGCGCCACGAGCGCCGGCGCGATGTCGAAGACTTCGTGGGGAACGCCCAGGTGCATCGCCAACTGGAGGCCGCGCTCTGTGCTCGCTGAGCTCGAGTCACGTTCCGGAAGCAACAACGCATGGACACGTTTCGCGCCAACCGCACGCACGGCGAGCGCCGCGCAAACCGAGCTGTCGATGCCGCCGGAAACGGCCACGACAAGGCCGCGGCGATGCAGTCGATTGGCGAGCGTTTCGACGATCCAGCGCGAGATCCGCTCCGCCTCGGCGGCGCAATCGATTCGCAATGCAGCGGCAGTCGGTGCCGTGTCCCTGGTCATCGAACGGCGCCCTGTCAGGCCACGCCCTTGCGCTCGAGAAACTGGGCCACGCTGTTCAGGCTGTCGAGGTTTTCGGGGATCATCTCATCCTCCTCGACCTTGATCGCGTACGTCTCCTCGAGATACGTGACGAGTTCGAGAAAACCCGTTGAATCGAGCACGTGCTGCTCGAGAAACGAATCCTCGTCGGCGAGCGGGACGGCCCGCGCACCCATGATGAAGTTCTCCTCGATGTAGCCACGCAGCTTGCCCTTGATATCGTTCATCGGTTCCATGACTCGTGCTCGGCGGCTGAGATGCTTCGGTCAGCGCAGGCTGGCGTGGCGGATCTTGCCGGATTCCGTGCGCGGCAGTTCTTCGACGAAGTTCACGATTTTCGGCACCTTGTAGCTTTCGAGGAGTGTGCGGCACTGCTTGATGACATCGGCGGCAGCCAGCGCGCAGCCGGGTTGCACCGTGACGAACGCCTTCAGAGCCTGACCCAGGCTCTCGTCCTCGACGCCGATGACCGCACAGCCGGTGACGCCGTCCAACAGGTAGATCGCATTCTCCACCTCGCGCGGCGCCACTGTTTCGCCGCGTGTCTTGATGATGTCGTCCGTTCGGCCAACGAAGAAAAGATAGCCGTCGGCATCGCTGCGGAAGATGTCGCCGGTTCGGAGTGCCGGTTCGCCGGAGGTCAAGTGAGGCACGAGTCGCGCCGCCGTTTCGACGGGGCGCTCCCAGTAGCCGGCCATCACGTGCGGTCCGCTCACCACGAGTTCGCCGGTGGAACTGGCCGGAAGCCGGCGGCCAGCCTCGTCGATGAGCCAATGCGTCTGGTTCGGAACGCCTCGGCCGACGCTTTCCTGGTGGAGCTCGATTTCGTCGGGCGGCAGGTAGCTCGCCCGGATGCACTCGGTCTGGCCGTACATCATGACCAGACTGGCGCTTGGAAAGGCGGCCTTCAGCCTCCGGATGTGGCCGATCGGAAGCGCGGCCGCGGCATTCGTCAGCAGGCGTACCGCCGAGAAATCGAAGCGCGACAGGTTCTGCAGACCGAGCAGGGAAGCAAATTGCATGGGCACGCCGGGCAAGACCGTGACCCGCTCGCGAACCAGCAGTTCCGCCAGGCGTAGCGGAAACGCGGCCGAGCGTTCCAATACCACTGTGGCGCCGAGCAGGAGGCTCATCATCAGGTTGCCCAGCCCATAGATGAAGGCCGCCGGCAGCGCCAGGCCGATCACGTCGTCACCGCGCAATCCGAGCCAGGCGGTGATCGAGGTCCAGGCGCTGCTCGCGTTCGCGTGCGTCAGCATCACCCCCTTCGACACGCCTGTCGTGCCCGAGGTGTAGACGATGAACGCCAGATCGTCCGCGCTGCCGATCGGCCGGAGCGGGCGCGAGTCGGAACCGGCTGCCGCCCAGCTCCTGACGCGTGCATCGTCGCCCGCCGTCGGCGTCGCGGCCGCGACGTGCAGCGACCGCAACCATGGGGCGTCGGCCAGCGCCGGGCGCCAGCTGGACGACAACTGCTCGTGGGTCAGCAAGGCAACCGCTCGCGTATCGCGCAAGATGAACGCGAGCTTGTCGGTCTTGACCAGCGGGCCGACGGGCACGCAGGCCGCGCCGAGCGCGAGCGTGGCCAGGGTACCGACCGCGAATTCGATGCTGTTCTCGAGTAGGCACACCACCCGGTCGCCAGGAGCGACGCCGTCGTCGAGGAGCGCGTTCGCCAGCGCATCAACGCGCCGCTGCAACTCGCCGTAGTCGACTCGCAGAGTCCGGTCGACCAGTGCCAGCTTATCGGGCAGGCGCGATGCGGTATCCCGGAACGCCTGGTGCAGGAGCATCGAGCTCATCGTCCGCCCATCGACCCGCCGCCAGGCCGAATCATTTGTTCATGGAGCAGCATCGTCGAGAGAACACCAACGAACGTCATGTTATCGCCGAAGCCGATCGCACGTCCGATCCTGCACTTCTCCACGAGCTTGGCGACGGCGCCCGGATCGAACATCCCTGCGCGCAACAGCGTGCCGCGATCGAGCAGATGGGCCACATAGGGAAGCGGCTTGCCCTCCTGGAAGAACGACGCGCTGTCGGGTGAGCGATAGGGCTGCTTCGTGCGCTCGACGATGGAAGGCGGCAGGTCGCGACGCATCGCCTTCTTCAGCAGGACCTTCTCCCTCAGGCCGCGGATCTTCAGGCGCGGCGGCAGCCGGCACGCGAACTCGATGACGCGGTGATCGAGAAAGGGATGCCGTGCCTCGACCGAGGCCGCCATGGCCATGCGGTCGCCTTGCGACGAGAGCAGGTAGCCCGACATCAGCGTGTGCGCCTCGACGTACTGGTCCCGCTCCAGCGAATGCCAGCGCCCGAAGTCCTCGGGAAGCGTGGCCGCCAGCGCCGTGTGCGGGTCCCAGGCGAGCATCCGACGACGCCATTCCTCGGTGAAGAACGGCAGGATGCGACGCGTCGTGCCCAGGCGGGTCATGTGGGCGAACCACGGCTGGTCGACATCGTCGAGGCCCTTGGCGAAGAAGGCGTGCGCCCATGACCTGCTTGCCGTGGGCGAGGTCGCGAGATACGGATACAGGCGGGTGAGCAGGCTGCCGCGCCAGCGCGACTGCGGCGATCTGGCGACGAAGCGGCGAACCTTCGCTTCCTTGAAGAGGTCGTAGCCACCGAAGACCTCGTCTGCGCCCTCGCCTGTCAACACGACCTTGTATCCGGCGCTGCGCACACTGTCGGCGAGCAGCATCATCGGCGCGGGTGCGGTGCGCACGAGCGGAGCCTCCGCATGCCAGACCGCGCGGGCAAAGGCGGCGCCGATCGCGGCCCTCGTGGCCTCGATCGAGGAGTGCGAGGTGCCCAAATGGCGAACCAGGTCACGCTGCTGTGCACGTTCATCGAACTCCGCATCCTCGAAGGTGAGGGAAAAGGTTCTGAGGCGCTCACCGACGCGTTGTGCAGTGAGCGCGCTGACGATCGATGAATCGAGGCCCCCCGACAGATAAGTTCCCACCGGAACGTCAGCGCGCAGTTGCAGGCGCACGGCGTCGCTCAGGAGGTCGTGCAGTTCGTCGGCGCAGTCCTCCTCAGAACGGACATCGGGTGCCCGGCCGTGCTCGAACGGCCAGTCCCAATAGCGTCGCAGGGTGGCGCTCTCGCCCTCGACGCTGAGCATGTGACCCGGGGGCAGCTCCGAGATTCCTTCGAACACGCTGGATGGCGGGACCGTTGACCAGTAGCTGAAGGTCGAGGCCAGTGCGGCCGCATCAAAGCGGCGCGGCACTTCGGGCAGGGTAAAAAGTGCTTTGACCTCGGAGGCAAACGCAAGGCGGCCGTTGTTCCAGGTGAAGAAGAGCGGCCGAATGCCGACGCGGTCGCGGGCCAGCACGAGGCGCCGCCTTTGTCCGTCCCACAGCGCGATCGCGAACTGGCCGTTCAGGTGATCGACAAAGGCGTCACCGTGCTCCTCGTACAGATGAACGAGCACTTCGGTGTCGGACTGCGTGCGAAAAACATGACCGCGCCGAAGCAGCGTTTCGCGCAACTCGACGTAGTTGAAGATCTCGCCGTTGAAGACGACCCAGACGCGGCCATCCTCGTTGGACAGCGGTTGGGCGCCGCTTTGCAGGTCGATGATGCTCAGGCGGGCGTGGCCCAGCCCGATCGGGCCATCGATCCGTGTGCCTCTGCCGTCGGGGCCGCGGTGATGGAGCATCGCGATCATGCCGTCGAGCTCGCATTGACGCGGCGGCGGCGCTCGAGGCGGGCTGTAGAGCCCGGCGACCCCACACATCTCAGGCGGCCGCGCCGGCGGGCGCTCCTCGCCGCGCACGAGTGCCGGCGTAGTCCGCATGGAGAAGCGGCGCCGCGGGCGAGAGACGGACCACAGCCGCACCCCACGACAGGCCGACCCCATAGCCGAGCAGCATGAGCGTCAGGTCCTTCTCGCGCTGCGCCGGCAGCAGCCGGGTCATGGTCACGGCGACCGAAGGACCCCCGCAATTGCCCATGTCCTCGATCGTCATCGGCACGCGCGCTTCAGGTAGGCCGGCCTTCTTCATCAGGTGCTTCATGATGAAGCGGTTGGACTGATGGAACAGATAGGCGTCGACGGCGTCGACCGACAGCCCCGACACCTCGAGCGCTTCCTGGATCAGAGCCGGGACCCGCTTGATGGTGAAGTTGAAGACGCCGGCGCCGTCCATCCGCAAGTTCAGATCGCGGGCGTCGGCCGGCTCCCGGTCGCGGAACGCACCGCCACGGATGATCAGGCCGGCATGGCCGGTGCCATCGGTGTGCAGGCAGAAATGGCCGCCGCCCTGGTCACTCGCCTCGAGCGCGGTAGCCGAGCCGGCATCCCCGAACAGGAGCTTGGTCGCCTGATCGGTCGGGCTCACGAAGCGGCTCGGGGTTTCGCCATGCAGCATCAGGATGCGTTGCTGTCCGCCGGCGCGCAGCATCGCCGCGGCGAGATAGAGACCATACGGATAACCCGAACATCCGAGGCCCATGTCGAAGGCGGCACATCGCTCGTCGAGGCCCAGCCACTGGTGCAGCATGCAACTGGTCGAAGGCAGGAAGTAGTCAGGCGACTGGGTCACAAAGATCAGGCCGGTGACCGAATTCCGCGGCCATTCGAGGCGATCGAGCAGATCGTCTGCGGCCTCGAAGCACAGGTCGGCCGAGGTCACCCCGTCGTCGACGACGCGGCGCTGCCGTACGCCCGCCATCGCGACGACCTTGCGCACCTCCTCGGGATCGAAGCCCAGGTCGGGATCGAGATTGCTGACGCTCTTCGCCGGCACGCAGGTAGCGACACCTGCGATTCGAAAGCCTTCGATGCTGCTGCGACTCATGGTCCGGTTCTTTTCGGGAGTTTTGCGCTCGCGGCGGACCGGGGCCGGTCAGTCGACGATTCGTGCGCCGCCGTCGACCACCAGGGTGTGGCCAATGATGCCATTCGACGCGCGGCTGCACAGAAACTGCGCCGCCTGCGCGATCTCTTCCACGTTGACGGTCCGGCCCAGAGGGGTTCGACGCACGGTTTCCGCCAGGCGCTCGTCCTTGCCGGGAAACGCCGCCCAGGCATCGGTCTCGACGCTGCCGGGCGAGAGGATGTTGACGCGAATGCCGCGCGGCGCCAGCTCCGCCGCCAGATGGCGGGCCAGGGCTTCGAGCGCGCCTTTCGAAGCTCCCACCGCGGAATAGGCCGGGACGGCGCGCACCGCGCCGGCCGAGGACACGGGGACGATTGCAGAACCTTCACCGAACAGCGGCATCATCTGGCTCACGAGCTCGAAGAACGCGCGCACGTTCAAGGCCATCGTCCAGTCCCAGTGCCTCGACGTCAATTCTTCGAAAGGACGGTGCACGCCGGTCCCGGCGCAATGGACGAGGGAGACCGGCCTTGCGGTCGATGCGCGCATCCGATCCAGAACCGCCGCGACGCCTTTTGCCAGCGTCAGGTCGGCGCGCAGCACTTCGAGAGCGAGTTGCTCCTGGGCCGCCACGCTGCGCAGCGCTTCGGCAGCGTCGTCGTTGCGCGCGTAGTTCGCCACGACCGAGGCTCCGGCGCGCGCCAGCTGCAGCGAGATCGCGCGGCCGATGCCGCGTGTACCACCGGTGACGAGAACCTCGCTGCCCGCGAGAGAGAAAAGATCGCTCATCACGCAGACCCCGCCATGAAGTCGTCGAGGACCGGGTCTCTGAGTCCTGCGGCGAAGCTGTCCAGCGGCAGAAACGAGAAAAACAACTTGGCCTGTGCGACCGCGCGTCCGGCGACGCTCGCCGTGCAATCGGCGGTGGCGAAGCGCTCCTCGTCGGACAGGATCGTGGCATGCAATTCCAGCAGGTCCCCGGGCCTCACCCAGTGCCGGAAGCTCGCCGAAAGAATGCGCACCAGCATCGCCTTTCCGCGGGGGCGGCGCTGCGCATCGAGGCACTTCGCGGCCGCCTGCCCCATGCTCTCGGTGAGCAGGACGCCGGGGACGACGGGAAAGCCCGGGAAGTGATCCTCGAGATATTCGTCATCCGCGGGGAAGGTGCGCGTGGCGACGATGCTCTGGCCCGGCGTCAGCGACTCGATGCGGTCGACGAGCAGGAAGCGCATGGTCGTCGATCGATCGATCAGGCCGAGAGCGCATCATGGCGCCGCAGGAGCTCGAAAATGTCCCTGACGCTCTTGAGGGCCTCAATGTCCTGCTCCGACAAGTGGATGTCGAAGCGCTCGTCGAGCGCGGCGATCAGCGACAGGGTGCCGAGCGAGTCCCAGCCCGGGATCTCCTCGCGCACCGTCGCCACGCCGATACGCCCGGGCGGATCCTCGAAGGTTTCGGATATCCAGTCCAGCGCCTCTTGTGAATTCATCGGTCGCCGTCCCACTCCTGGCTGTCGAACATCGTTGGATCTTCTACTGCGCGGTATAGCCGCCGTCCACCGGCAGATCCACGCCGGTGATCCAGGCACTGCCCGGGGCGAGCAAAAATACCGCGGCCCGCGCCACGTCCTCGGGCTGCCCGACGCCGAGCGGATACGAGCTCTTCAGCCTTGCAACCTGTTCCGGTGACAGCTTTGCCAGCGCCTCCTCGGTCATCCGCGTCAGGACCAGCCCTGGCGACAGGCAATTGACCCGGATCCGGCGGCGTGCCAGTTCGATCGCCATCGCGCGCGCGGCGGCGGCCAGCGCCCCCTTGGTCGCGCAGTACCCGATCTGCCCCGGCATTCCGACCCGGCCATAGACCGACGAGATGAACAGGATGCTGCCGCCCTCGGGCAGCATCGCGTCGCGGCGACACACGGCTCGCGCCAGCTCGAGGCCGGCCAGAACGTTGACGTCCATCTGGGACTGCACGACCTGCACCGTGTTGGCCGACAGCGGGCGAGTCTCGACGACCCCCGCGGCGTGGCACAGCCCGTAGAAAGGGCCGGTATCTTTCCTCGCCTCGGTGATCGCCGCGGCGATGAGGTCATGACGGGTCAGGTCGAGCACCAATTGGCGGTGCTCGACAGCGCCCAGCGCGGCGGCCGTTTCGGCGAGCCGCTCG
>JAYSLR010000223.1:0-1621 GCA_043725365.1 Rhizobacter sp.
GCCTCCTCACCAAAATCTGTGGGCGAGCCAGTCGGGCTCGGGTAGCGCGCCGAGCGTATGAAACAGTGCGATCTCGGCATGTCCATACGTCCTGAAACCGTACGCTCTTCTCGTGGTCACGCGGGCCTTGTTGTTGAGGCCCTCCGTGGCGCCGTGCGAGAAGGCGCCGCGGGCCCTGAACCAGTTCAACAGGAGGGGCTGGTGGGTACGGAGTGTTTGCGCCACCTTCTTCATCGGCTCGATGCGCGAACGCATGGCCTCGGCGGTCCACTGGTCGAGAAAGCGGGCAGCTCGGAACACCCTGACGTAGCCCCAGAAGGGGTGGAAGTCCTCCTTCAGCAGATATGCACGCACAGTGCGCAGATTCACGCGAAGGAGCTCGCTGAGCCGGCCCCGCTGCTTCTCGGTGAGGTTCTGCGTTCGCTTGAGCAGGACCCAGCGCGTCTTCGTCAACGTGGGAGCGCGGCCCTTGCGACGCAGCTCGACGACCTCGTCGCGTCGAACCTTTTCGATCGCCTTGCTGAAGAGGCCGGCGATGTGAAACCGATCGAGGATGCGCATCGCCGTCGGCGCGCGCTTTGCGGACACGGTGAGGAACGCGCGCCACATGTCGGTGGCGATGAATCGAATGCTGCTGGTGCGCTCCTTCCCGAGCCAGTCGAAGAAGCCGTTGAACGTCGCCATCGTGCGGTCGCGCCCGATCCAGAGCAGGCGCTTGGTGCCGTGATCGATCTGGTAGGCGACGGTGAGGTACTTGTGGCCCTTCTTCCAGGCGATCTCGTCCACGCCGATCGACGTGATCCCCGCGTAGTTCGCGTGCGACCGGCCCCAGTCCACGGCCATCGTGACGGAGCGGAACACCGTCTGCCAGCTCGTGCGGAAACGTCGTGCCGTCTCGGCCCAACTGAGCGACTTCGCCCAGCTCGACAGGAACCAGGCATAGGTGGTGGTGATGCCCGACTTGCCGTTGGCCCACGGCATCAGCTCGACGGTAACGCCGCATCGCGGACAGTCGGCGCGCCTCGGTGCGTAGAGGAAGAAGACAGCGATCGCCCAGAGCGGGACGAACTCGAAGGTGCGGTCGTTGAGCGTGTCGTATCCCGGGCGCTTCTGCATGCACTTCGAGCAGACCGGGAGGCTGCGCCTCCGCGCATGAATCCGCACGCGAAGCGTGATGCCCTCGCGGCGCTCGACGAGCTCGGCCTTGCCGTAGGTGAAACCGGGCTGCTTTTGGATCCGATTGAGGATAGCCTTGATGTGCATCGTGCGTGGTCCTGGCGTAGAGAACCGAGACCGTGCACGATGCGCTCTTCGGCGTCATCCTCGACCCGTGAGCCGCCGCACCTCTGCCTCCGCGAAACCGCCGTTCGCCTGGCGGGTCCGTTGCTCTGGGACGCTCCGTCGATCCCGGCTGCAACGGGCATGACAGGCGAACGGCGAATGCCAACGTCTGCTCCCGCAGCGGCGCTCCCGATCACGACGGAACCACGCGTCGCGCGCCCACAGATTCTGGAGAAGAGCCAAAGAGAAAGACGTCTCTAGAATCGGGGCATCTGCTCAAGCAAATCCATTCGCCTTGAGGGCCGACAGATTCTTGCCGGGCCAATCAAACGCCAGCAAT
>JAYSLR010000224.1:0-3475 GCA_043725365.1 Rhizobacter sp.
CGCCGCCGGGGGCGCGCCCGGGCACCCTCGAGGGCGCGACGGTGCAGGCGCCGCTGCAGCGCCTCAAGTCGATCGACCAGTGGCAGGCGGTGGTCGCCGAGATCCGCGCGATGCCGGAGGTGCGGGTCGTGTCGCCGGCAGCGACCGGCTCGGCGCTGGTCGTGCGCGGCGACGCGAGCCGCTCGATCTCGCTGATCGGCATCGTCCCCGAGCTGTACTTCCGGATCGTCGCCCTGCCCGACAACATCGTGCGCGGCAGCACGCGGCTGACCAACAGCGACATCCTGATCGGCACCGAACTCGCCAGCGACCTGGGCCTGTCGGTGGGCGACAAGCTGCGCGTCTCGTCGGCCCGCGGCGCCGACACCACGCTCACGGTGGCCGGCATCTTCGACCTCGGCAACAAGGGCGCCAACCAGCGCACGACCTATGTCGCGCTGCACACCGCGCAAAGCCTGCTGGGCCTGACCGGCGGCGTGTCCAGCATCGACGTGACGATCACCGACATCTATGCGGCCGAGACGCTGGCGCGGCGCATCACCGCCGCCACCGGCGTCGAGGCCGACAGCTGGATCACGACGAACGCGCAGTTCTTCAGCGCGGTGCAGGCGCAGACCACGGCCAACACGACGATCCGCTTCTTCGTCGGGCTGTCGGTCGCGTTCGGCATCGCCAGCGTGCTGGTGGTGTCGGTGGTGCAGAAGTCGCGCGAGATCGGCATCCTGCGCGCGATGGGCATCTCGCGCGGGCAGGTGCTGCGCGTGTTCCTGCTGCAGGGGGGGCTGCTGGGGCTGGCCGGCTCGATCGGCGGCTCGGCCCTCGGCCTGGTCGCGCTCGTGCTGTGGCAGCGCTATGCGCGCAACGCCGACGGCACGCCGCTGTTCGCGCTCACGATCGACCCGGCCCTGCTCGCGGCCGCGCTGCTGCTGGCGACGCTCACCGGCCTCGTCTCGGCCTTTGCACCGGCGCTGCGCGCGGCGCGGCTCGACCCCGTGGTGGCGATCCGTGGATGACGCCGTCGTCCGGCTGCGCGAGGTTCGCAAGTCCTTCAACCTCGGGCTGCCGATCGAGACCGAGGTGCTGCACGGCATCGACCTGACGCTCGGGCGCGGCGAGTTCTGCGCGGTGATGGGTCCGTCGGGCTCGGGCAAGAGCACGCTGCTCAACATCGTCGGCCTGCTCGACCGGCCGACGAACGGGACCGTCAGCATCTGCGGCGAGGAGACGACCGCGCTCGACGACCGCGCGCTGACCCGCCTGCGCGGGCACGACATCGGCTTCGTGTTCCAGTACCACTACCTGCTGCCGGCCTTCACCGCCCAGGAGAACGTGATGATGCCGATGCTCGGCGACGCCGGTTTCCCGAACGACGCGATGGCGGCGCGCGCCGCGCAACTGCTCGACAGTGTCGGACTGACCCCGTGGCGCAACAGCCTGGCCGGCGCGATCAGCGGCGGCCAGCAGCAGCGCGTCGCGGTGGCGCGCGCGCTGGCGATGAACCCGCCGCTGCTGCTGGCCGACGAACCGACCGGCAACCTGGACAGCAAGTCGGCCGACGCGGTGTTCGAGCTGCTGCGCCGCTTCAACCGGGAGCACGGCACAGCGATCCTGTTCGTCACCCACAACCAGGCCCTGGCCGAACGCTGCGACCGCATCATCAGCGTCGTCGATGGCCTGCTGGTCGACCCGGGTGCCGGGCGCTGACGCTCGGCGACGCTTGCGCGCGATCAAGCCGCCGCCGCGCGACCGGCGCAGACTGCGCGCATGAACGGGCCCACGACGGCGCCGACCGGCGCGAACCGAACGCTGATCGACGCGCTGCGTGAACGCCTGGCCGCCGAGACGGGCCAGCCGGTCGCACTCGTGGAGACGCACATCTCCTGGGTGCTGCTGACCGGGCGGCTGGCGTACAAGCTGAAGAAGCCGGTGCACCTGCCCTTCGTCGACTTCAGCAGCCTCGCGCTGCGCAAGCACTACTGCGAGGAAGAGTTGCGTCTGAACCGGCGCCTCGCGCCGTCGCTGTACCTGCGTGTCGCGCCGGTCGGCGGCACGGCCGAGGCGCCCCGCCTGGACGGCCCCGGCGAGCCGATCGACTACGCGGTGTGCATGCGGCGCTTTCCGCCCGGCGCGTTGCTCAGCGAACGGCTCGCGGCCGGCGACCTGCGGCCGGCTCACCTCGATGGCCTCGCCCGGCGCCTGGCGGCATTTCACGCGGACGCGCCGATCGCGCCGGAAGCGCCCGGCCACGACGCCGAGCAGCGTGCCGTCGAACCGGTGCTCGACGTGCTGCGCCAGTTGCGGCAGCACGGCGAAGCCCCGCGCATCGATGCGCTCGGGTCCTGGGTCGGCGCGCAGCGCCGGGCCTTGCGGGCGGCCTGGTCCGCACGTCAACGCGACGGTCGCGTGCGTGAATGCCACGGCGACCTGCACCTCGCGAATGCCGTGCTGCTCGACGACGAGGCCACGGCCTTCGACTGCATCGAGTTCGACCCGGCGCTGCGCCACATCGACGTGCTCGGCGACGTCGCCTTCCTGACGATGGACCTGCAGGCGCACGGCCGCGCCGACCTGGCCTTCCGGTTCCTCGACACCTACCTGCAGGGCAGCGGCGACTATGCCGGCGTGCCGCTGCTACGCTTCTACGAGGTCTACCGCGCGCTGGTGCGGGCGCTGGTCGGCTGCCTGCGCGGCGCCGGTCCGGGTGGCCGTCCCGCGGGGCCGGACTACCTCGCCTGCGCCGAGCGCCTTGCGTTCGATGCGGCCCGAGGGCCGCGGTTGCTGATCACGCACGGCGTGTCGGGGTCGGGCAAGTCCACCCTCGCGCAACAGCTGCTGGCCGCCGCGGGGGCGATCCGGGTCCGTTCCGACGTGGAGCGCAAGCGGCTGTTCGGCATGACGGCGCTGGCGCGATCGAGCGATCCGGCGCAGACCTATGGGCCCGAGGCGACCCGGCGCACCTTCGAGCGCCTCGCCCGGTGTGCGCGCACGGCGCTGCAGGCGGGCTACCCGATGATCGTCGACGCCGCCTTCCTGCGCCGCGCCGAGCGCGACACCTTCCACGGGCTCGCGCAGGCGTTGCACGTGCCGTTCACGATCCTGCACTGCACGGCCGACGCGGCGCGGCTGCGCGAGCGCGTGGCGGCACGCGATGCCTCGGGCGGCGACGCCTCGGAGGCCGACCTCGCCGTGCTGGAACGCCAGTTCGACCACGCCGAGCCGCTGTCCGGCGCCGAACGGACGTTCGCGATCGAGGTCGCCACCGACCGGCCCGTGGACGTCCCGGCCCTGTCCGGACGCTGGCTCGCGCAAACGTCGGCCGCCGTTGCGGCCGGCGCACCGGGCTGACCGCCTGAGCGAGCTCAGAGGCTGAGAGGCCATCGGATGCACCCGCGCCGGGGTGCCCAAGGGCGCTGGGGTAGGCGCGTCGCGCAGCCCAGGCTCATGCCTGGGCAAGCGGCGCAACACCCCCCAGCGC
>JAYSLR010000225.1:0-2792 GCA_043725365.1 Rhizobacter sp.
AGGTCCTTGGTGCGGTCGGTGATGCGCACGAAGCCGAGCGCGTCCATCGTCGCGACGTCGCCGGTGCGCAGCCAGCCGTCGCGCGTGAACTTGTCTTCGCCGACCGGCACCTCGTGCGCCCTTTGGTAATAGCAGCCGGTGATGAACGGGCCGCGCACCTGGATCTCGCCCGTCGTCTGCCCGTCCATCGGCGCGTCGGCATCGTTCTCGGTGCGGATGCGCACGTCGACCAGCGGCACCGGCACGCCGGCCATCGCGGCGCGCTGGAAGCGCACCTCGTCGCCGGCATCCTTCAGTTCGTTGCGCAGGTACGAGACGGTCGCCAGCGGCGAGGTTTCGGTCATGCCCCAGCCTTGCAGCAGCCACACGCCGTGCTTCGCGAACGCGCGGATCAGCGCCTCCGGCACCGCCGCGCCTCCGACCAGCGAGCGCATGCCCGCGGGCAGCGTCCAGCGCCCCGGCTCGGCCGCGAGCGCCTGGTCGTAGCGCTGGATCAGCCCCATCCAGATTGTCGGCACGCCGAGCGCGAGCGAGGGCGGCTGCAACTGCATCAGGTCGAGAAGGTCGTCAGGGTGAAGGTGCGGCCCGGGGAACACCGTCTTCACGCCGAGCATCACCGCGGCGTACGGCAGACCCCAGCAATTGGCATGGAACATCGGCGTGACCGGCAGCAGCACGTCGGTGCTGCGCAGACCCCAGTGGTCGGCGAGGCAGCCGACGAAGGTGTGCAGAATCGTCGAGCGGTGCGAGTACACGACGCCCTTCGGCCGCCCGGTGGTGCCCGACGTGTAGCACATCGCGACCGGGTCGTCCTCGGCGTGCACGGCGTACTCGAACCGATCCGGGTCGGCGCCGGCGAGCAGCGCCTCGTAGTCGACGAACTCGGCGGCCACCGCCGCGCCCGAGAACGGCACGACGATCACGCGCTCGAACGCGTGCAGGTGCGCGAACTGCCGGTACAGCGGCAGCAGCACGTCATCGACGATCAGGAAGCGGTCCTGGGCGTCGTGTGCGATCCAGCCGATCTCGTCGGGTGCCAGGCGCAGGTTCAGCGTGTGCATCACGCCGCCGGCGGCGGGAATGCCGAAGTAGCACTCGAGGTGCGCGTGGTGGTTCCAGCTCAGCGTCGCCACGCGCTCGCCCTTGCGCAGCCCCAGCGACTGCAGCGCCGAGGCAAGCGCGCGGGCGCGGCGGTGGAACTCGCGATAGGTGTGGACCTTCAACGACTTGTCGGGCCGGCGCGAGACGATCTCGTTGGCGCCGAACAGCTGGCCGGCGCGATCCAGCAGGTGGTTCAGCGACAGCGGGACGTCCATCATCGTGGCTTGCATGCGTGTCTCCGGTGGGTGCGTCAGGCGGGGCCCGTGCCGTGCGCCGCGATGCGCGCCGCGTGTTCGTGCTCGAGCATCGCCATCACGATCAGCGAATCGTAGCCGTCGCCGGTGCGCACGCTCTCGCGCAGGCGCCCTTCCTCGACGAAGCCTTCGCTGCGGTACAGCGCCTGGGCGCGCAGGTTGCGCGCCTTGACGTCGAGCCAGAATCGGTGCGCGTGCAGGTCGCGAAACGCCATCTGCGCCAGCAGCCGGAGGCAGGCGCGGCCGATGCCCTGCCCTTGAGCGGCCGGTTGCAGCACCATGCGCTTCAGCTCGATCGAGCGGTGCGGGTTGCGGCAGCCCTGCAGGATCACGAAACCTGCCGACGTGTAGTCGGCGCCGGCCTCGGCGATGAAGTGCCGCGAGTCCGGGAAGCGGATCGCGCCCTCGTGCTGGATGCGCTCCCACGGCGTGATGAACGCGCGGTTCGCGCGGTCCTGCTCGACCGAGATCACGAAGTCGAGGTCGGACAGCATCGTCGGGCGCAGCCGCAGGCGCACAGGAGTCGTCATGGGCGCCGATTGTGGCGCGCCAGGGCGCGCGACCCGGCGCCACCTTGTCGACGATCTTGACGGTCGCGGCCTGCCGAGCCCCCGAGGCCCCGGGGCAAGCTCGGATCTGGACGCACGGATTCACCGAGCAACTGCGCCTGACATCGTTGAACCGGATGCACTGAGGAACCAACGACGGACTTCGACGGCATCACGCAGTCGATATCGGCCTTCAATTGAGCCGGAACGGCGACGCGAGTGACCCAGCCGATGACGCTGCGGTCCCCGATCAGATGTCGACCTCGACCTCGTCGCCGTGCCGCTCCATCAGGTCGCGGCGCGCCTGGGCCTCGCCCTTGCCCATCAGCTGGGTCAGCGAGGACACGGTCCGGTCGAAACCCAGCACCGCGAACTCGACCTGCAGCAGGCGCCGCGTCTCGGGGTTCAGCGTCGTGTCCCAGAGCTGCTCGGCGTTCATCTCGCCCAGCCCCTTGAAACGGCTGATGCTCCACGCGTTCTCGCGCGCGCCTTCCTTGCGCAGCTTGTCGAGCGTGGCGTGGAGCTCGCCTTCGTCGAGCGCGTAGATCTTCGCCGCCGGCTTGCGGCCGCGCGCCGGCGCGTCGATGCGGAACAGCGGCGGCTTGGCGATGTGGATATGGCCGGTTTCGATCAGCTTCGGGAAGTGTCGGAAGAACAGCGTCAGCAGCAGCACCTGGATGTGCGAGCCGTCGACATCGGCGTCGCTGAGGATGCAGATCTTGCCGTAGCGCAGGCCCGAGAGATCCGGCGCGTCGGCCGGCCCGTGCGGGTCGACGCCGATCGCCACCGCAATGTCGTGGATCTCGTTGTTCGCGAACAGGCGGTCGCGCTCGACCTCCCAGGCGTTGAGCACCTTGCCGCGCAGCGGCAGGATCGCCTGCGTTTCCTT
>JAYSLR010000226.1:0-4269 GCA_043725365.1 Rhizobacter sp.
CCTCGACCGCCAGCATCATCAGCACTGCGCCGATCACGACCAGCACCTCCATCGGCAGCACGTTGGCGCCCAGGAAGTGCATCGGCGACTCCGGCAGCGGCGACGGGAACTTCAGGTCGTCGCGGCCCCAGACGTTCTCGGCCACGTTCTTGAAGATGATGCCCAGCGCGATCGTCGACATGATCCAGCCGAACTCCGACTTGATCTTGATCGCCGGGCGCACGCCGATGCGCTCGACCACCGCACCCTGGAACGCGCCGAACAGGCACACCAGCGGGATCATCAGCCAGTAGTTGACGCCCAGCCCGACCAGCGTCAGCCCGACCAGCGCGCCGAGCATCAGCGCGTCGCCCTGGCCGAAGTTCAGGGTGTCACTGGTCTGGAACGTCAGCTGGTAGCCGAACGCGATGACGGCATAGATCATGCCCAGCGCGATGCCGCTGAAGATCAGTTGGGTCAGGATTTGCATGGCGGTTCTCGCAGCGCGCCGGTCGGTGTCGGCGCTGGTCGGGCGAATGTACGCCCTCAATAAAGGACGCCGCCGCCGGCTTCCCGGCGGCGGCGCTGCGCGTGCTGCTTACTTGCGCGCTTCCTTCATGCGGATCTTCGAAGCGTTCTTCATGTCATCGGGGTTCGCGTAGACGACGCGGGCGCCCTTGACCTCGCCGAACACCGGGATGTTGGCGGTGATCGCCTCGTGGTCCGCCTTGGTGAACGGGTGGTTGTACGTCGTCACCACGCCCTCGACCGGCGTCTTCAGGTCTTCCAGCGCTGCGCGGATCTTCGGACCGTCGGTCGAACCCGCCTGCTTGATGGCCGCAGCCAGCAGGTACACCGAGTCGTAGCCTTGCGCCGCCGACACCGGCGAATCGATCCGGTTGTTTTTCGGCTTGAAGGTCTTCAGGTAGCTCTCGATGAAGGCCTTGCGCTTCGGCGTCGTCTCCTCCTGGATGAAGGTCTGCGGCATGCGCGCGCCTTCGCCCCCGGGGCCGGCGTTGTCGATGAAGTTGGCCATCGACAGCGTCCAGCTGCCGATCATCGGAACCTTCCAGCCGAGCTTGGTCATGCCGTTGGCGATCTGTGCCAGCTCGGGGCCGATGCCGTAGGTCAGGATGGCTTCGGCGCCGGCTTCCTTGGCCTTCAGCAGCTGGGCCGTCATGTCGACGTCCTTGATGTTGAACTTCTCTTCGGCCACCGGCTTGATGCCCTTGGCGGCCAGCGCCTTCTCGAGGTCTTCACGACCGAGCTGACCGTAGTTGGTCGAGTCCGCCAGGATCGCGACCTTCTTGAAGCCGCGGCGGGTGATGGCCTCCTCGACGATCATCGGCGCCTGGATGTTGTCGGGCGCCGCGTTGCGGAAGACGTAGTTGTCGGGGTCCTTCGGGAACTGGTTCGTCACGATCGAGCCGGTCGCGACGTTGTTCATCACCGGGATCTTCGCTTCCTGGAAGAAGCGCTGCGAGGCCAGCGAGACGCCGGTGTTGATGTAGCCGACGGCGGCGGTCACCTGCTCCTTGTTGATCAGTTCCTGGGCGATCTGCACGCCGCGCTCGTTCTTGGCTTCGTCGTCGCGTTCGACGGCGACCAGTTGACGACCCAGCACGCCGCCGGACTTGTTGATCTCGTCGATCGCCAGGCGCACGCCGTCGCGCATGCTGACGCCCATCGACGAAGAGCCACCGGTGAAGGGCCCGGCCACGCCGAGCTTGATCGGGTCAGCGGCCATCGAGAAGGTACTCACGCCGGCCAGCGCGAGGGCCGCGGCAATCTTGGTGTAACGGGTCATTGATGTCTCCTGCTGTGGGTATGGAACACGCCGTGCGAACCGGGCGGAGCCGAGTTGCAACGCGCTGCAATTATGCGAACCGCGGCGGCACCGACCATGCGCATCAATGCTGGCTCTTGCTGCGTAGTTCTGCCTAAGGGAAAACGCGGCATCGGCGGCCGGCGGTGCCGGCACCGCAAGGTCGTGGCGGACCGATCACAATTCGGGCCATGAAGCTGAAAGCCAAGATCCTCCTGCTGGCGGTGGCGCCGCTGCTGCTGGCGATCGCGGTCATTGGCGGCCTGCTGGTCGTCGAGACGCAGCGGCTGGAGCGGCAGCAGGCGCAGCTGCTGGAAGACGTGCTGCTCAGCACCAAGCGCGACGAACTGCGCAACTACATCGCACTGGCGCTGACCTCGATCGACAACCTCTACGGTGCCGGGCGCGACGACCAGGCCGCCAAGGAGCAGGCCAAGGCGATCCTGTCGAGCATGAACTTCGGTGACGACGGCTATTTCTACGTCTACGCCTACGACGGCCTGAACATCGTGCACCCGCGCCAGCCGGAGCTGGTCGGGACGAACCTCTGGAACATGCGCGACAGCGACGGCACCTACGTGATCCGCGAGTTGCTCGCGCGCGCCAAGGAGGGCGGCGGCTTCCAGCGCTACCTGTGGCCCAAGCCCTCGACCGGCAAGGTCGAGCGCAAGCTGGGTTATTCGGTCCTGCTGCCGCGCTGGGGCTGGATGCTGGGCACCGGCATCTACCTCGACGACGTCGACGCGGCGGCCGCGCGCTTGCGGGGCAACCTGCTGGAAAGCGTGCGCCAGACGCTGGCCGGGCTGGCGACGGTGGCGGTCGTGGCCGCGCTGGCGGTGTTCGCCGGCGGCCTGGCGCTGAACATCAGCGAGCAGCGCCAGGCCGACCGCAAGCTCAAGGCATTGGCGCACCGCGTCGTCAGCTCGCAGGAGGAGGAGCGCGCGCGCGTCTCGCGCGAGCTGCACGACCACATCTGCCAGCTGCTGGTCTCGATCAAGTACCAGTTCGAACTCGTCGGCCACCGCCTCGCGCACCCGGGCGATGCGCCGGTGACGGCGATCGACCAGGAGATCGCCGCACTGTCGAAGGCGATCGGCGAGGTGCGGCGCATCTCGCACGACCTGCGCCCGGCGCTGCTCGACGACCTGGGCCTGCCGGCCGCGCTCGAGCACATCGGCGACGAGCTCGCCCGGCGCAGCGGGCTGAAGGTGCACGTCTCGCCGCGGGTCCACGAGGAGCGGCTGCCCGAGCTGCAGGCCGTCAGCCTGTTCCGGGTCGCACAGGAGGCCTTGCGCAACGTCGAGCGGCACGCCCAGGCCAAGCACATCGACATCCGCCTCGACGACGCCGGCGACCGGCTCGAGCTGCGCATCACCGACGACGGTGTCGGCTTCGACGTGAAGAACATCGAGCACAGCAAGGACCGGGGCATCGGCCTGACCAACATGCGCGAGCGCGTCGAGCGCAACGGCGGCACCTTCCAACTGGTCTCGCACCCGGGCCACACGGCGCTGACCGCGAGCTTTCCGCTGACGGGCGCGGCATGAGCGTGCCGACGCCGGCCGCGCCGGTCCGCCTCGTCATCGTCGACGACCATTCGCTGGTGCGCGACGGTCTGCGCGCCAGGCTCTCGGTGGTGCCCGGTCTGCAGGTGATCGGCGAGGCCGCCAGCGGGGTGCAGGCACTGGAGCTGGCTGCGGCGCTCGCGCCCGACCTGATGCTGGTCGACGTGGGCATGCGCGGCATGAACGGCATCGAACTCGCGACGACGCTGCGCCAGCGCCACCCGCAGATCCGCGTGCTGATGCTGAGCATGTACGACAACCGCGAGTACGTGCTCAGCGCGATCCGTGCCGGCGCGCGCGGCTACGTGCTGAAGGAGTCGCCGACCGAGGAGATCCTCGCCGCGATCGCCTCGGTCTGTGCCGGCGGCAACTACTTCAGCCCGCAGATCTCGAACCTCGTGCTGCAGCCGGGCGCCGCCGGCGCGCCGCAACTCACCGCGCGCGAGCACGAGGTGCTGCTGCTGCTGGCGCATGGCCGCAGCAACAAGCTCGTCGCGCGCCAGCTCGAGATCAGCGTGCGCACGGTCGAGACGCACCGGCTGAGCCTGCGGCGCAAGCTCGGCGTCGATTCGCCGAGCGACCTGCTGAAGATCGCGGTCACGAACGGCTGGACCACGCTGTAGGGCGCGGCGCCCCGCCGGCGCCGGCGGGGATAATCCGGCAACGATGTCCCGTGCCGAACCGTCCCTGAAGCCGCCGCCGAGCGGCAACCCGCTGCCGCCGATCACCTTCCCCGAATCCCTGCCGGTCTCGGCGCGGCGCGACGAGATCGCGCGCGCGATCGCGGCGCACCAGGTCGTGATCGTCTGCGGCGAGACCGGCTCGGGCAAGACCACGCAGCTGCCGAAGATCGCGCTGCAGCTCGGCCGCGGCAAGGCCCACACCGGCCAACTGATCGGC
>JAYSLR010000227.1:0-10905 GCA_043725365.1 Rhizobacter sp.
GCTGATCGAGCCGTCGACGTTCCGGCGCTTCGCGTGCCCCGGCTACGCCGACATCGAACTCGCGTGGCGGCCGGGTGCGCAGGTCGCGAAGCGCATCGACGCTGCCGATCCGGACGCGATCCACATTGCGACCGAAGGCCCGCTCGGTGCGGCCGCGCGCCGACACTGCCTGAGGCGCTGCCTGGCGTTCACGACCGCGTTCCACACCCGCTTCCCCGACATCCTGGCCAAGGCGCTGCACCTTCCACCGGCCTGGGGCTACGCGTGGTTCCGGCGCTTCCACGCGGCGTCGGCCGGCGTCATGGTGCCCACCGACGGGATGCTGAAGATCCTGCGGCAGCACCGTTTCGAGCGGCTTCTGCGCTGGTCGCACGGCGTCGACCTGCGGCTGTTCAGGCCGGTCGCGCCGATCGAACTCGACCTGCCGCGACCGATCTGGCTCTACGTCGGTCGCGTCTCGTACGAAAAGAATCTCGAGGCCTTCCTGCACCTCGATCTGCCCGGCTCCAAACTCGTCTATGGCGTCGGCCCGGTGCTCGCGAAGCTGCGCCAGGCCTACCCGCAGGTGCACTGGCGCGGCGTCGTGCCGCGCGAGGTGCTCCCGGCCATCTACAGCGCCGCCGACGTGTTCGTGTTCCCGAGCCACAGCGAGACCTTCGGCCTGGTGATGCTGGAGGCGATGGCCTGCGGCACGCCGGTCGCGGCGTTCCCGGTGACCGGCCCGCTCGACGTGGTGGGCGACAGCGACGGCGGTGTGCTCGACGACGATCTGGCGCAGGCCGCGCGCCGCGCGCTGGCCGTCCCGCGCGAACGGGCCCGCGCCCGTGCGCTCCAGTTCGACTGGGAGCGCGTGTGCGAACAGTTCGTCTCGTTCCTGGTGCCGGCGCGTCCGGCGGATCGGGCCGCGACGCCGATCGTCAGCGCCACGGCGTAGCCGGCGCCGGCGGCGCTCAGGACCGGAACAGGCGCGAGTACTGGACCTCGTGCTGCGCCGACAGGATCGCGAGCATCGGCGCGAAGGCCTGGCGCTCGCTGTCCATCAGCGCGGCCGCGTGGTCGACCGCCGCCGGGATCGCCTCGGTCAGCGCGGCCAGCACGCGCTGGCCGGCGCTCTGGCCGAGCGGCACTGCCTTCAGCGCTGCCTGCACCATGTTCTCGGCCCAGCCGAACGCGAAGCTCAGCAGCGCCTCGCGCAGCGGCGCGCTGGTCTGCGCCGCGGCGAGCGCGAACGCCACCGGCCAGGTCGGTGCCGGTGCGAGCGCCTTCAGTGCGCCGACGCGCGCATCCACCGCCCCGCCGCGATTCTTCAGCCACTCGACCATTGAGCGGCCCATCTGCTCGGTCTGCTGGCGCAGCTCCGCGGTCTCGCGCGTCGTCGTGACCCAGGCGTTCAGTTCGGCGATCGTCGCGAGGTCGCCGCGGCCCCAGGCCTTGAAGGCCTTCGCGACCACCGCGAGATCGCTGCGCGCCAGGCCCAGCTGCAGCTGGTCGAGCAGCCAGGCCGCGGCCTGTGGCTCGTCGCGCACGCGGCCGGCCTCGACCGCGGACTCCAGCCCTTCGGAGTAGCTGAAGCCGCCGACCGGCAGCGCCGGCGAGGCCAGCCACATCAGCTGCAGCAGCGCGTGCGCGGACACGGCGCGCGGTGCGCGACGAACGGGCGGCATCGCCGGCTCAGTGCTCGTGCCCGTGCCCGTGCTCGTGACCGTGGTCATGCGCGTGACCGTGCGCAGGGCCGTGGTCGTGGCCGCAGTCCGGCCCGTGCACGTGCGCCGGCGCGGCGGGCGCCGCATGCGCGTGACCATGGTCGTGGCCGTGGCCGCCGGTCGCGTACGCGCCGGCCTCGGGCTCGAACGGCGCGAGCTGTTCGGTCACGTCCAGGTGCATCTTCTTCAGCATCTCGGCGAGCACATGGTCGGGCTCGATCTGCAGGTGCTCGGGGGTCAGCTCGATCTGCACATGGCGGTTGCCGAGGTGGTAGGCGGCTCGTACCAGATCGAACGGCGAGCCGTGCGCGGTGCAGGCGGTGACGCGCAGCACCGCCTGCGGCTGCGCGACGACCTTGATCAGCGAGCCGTCCTCGGCCACCAGCACGTCGCCGCCACGCACCGTGCTGCCGCGTGGCAGGAACACACCGAGCACGCGGCCCTGTGAGTCCGCGGTGTCGAAGCGGCTCTTCTGGCGCGTGTCCCAGTCGAGCACGACCGTGGCGGCGCGCTTGAGCAGCGCCGGTGCCAGACCGCGGCCGCCAGGGAGAAGCTTGTTGATGTGCAGCATGGGTTCCATCCGGTCGACGAGAGGCCCTAGGGCCTGTAAACGCTATGGGAGGGCCCGCGCCGGTACCCCAAGGGCCGCAGGGCAAGGCGCACGCGAGGCCGTGTGCCTTTGGCACACAACGAGCGTGCAACGCGGCCCCGCGGCCCTTGGGGTGCCGGCCCTTCGGGTGATCTCAGCAAACAACCGCCCGCCGCGTTGCAAATGCTCGCCGTAGGCGCGGCTACGCCTGCGCTTTGCGCCTTGCCGGCGGCTGTTTGCTGAGTCACGCGTGCCCTCCCATAGCGTTTACAGGCCCTAGTGTGCCAGCGGCCCCGACCGGGCCGCCTAGAATCGGCGCAGTTCCCTCCGAAGCGGGGTCAAAGGACAGCGGCCATGAATCAGCAGACCGACCCCAAGGTCGAAGTGACCGTCGAAGAGGTCAAGGACTCGAACCCGAGCCCGGTGCCGGGGGCCGGCAGCGTGGTGATCGAGACCGAATCGATCGTCGACGGCAGCCTGCGCGGTGCCTCGATCGAGGTGCGCGACGCCGACGCGCCGGCGATGGCCGCCGCGCTGCTGAATGCCGACGTCGATGCGCCGCCGTCCGCGGCCGACCTGCCGGTGGCGGTGCAGTGCATGGCGGCGGGCGTGGTCCACGCGGCGAGCGACGGCCGGGTGCGCCTGCACCTGCAGTTCGAGTCGGGCCAGGTGCTGCCGATCGAGATGCCGCACGACGCGGCCGCGGCACTGGCGCGCGCGCTCGGCAAGTACACCGGCACGGCGCGCTGATCGGCGACTGCGCTCTCAAGCAAATGTGGCTTTGCCACTTTGCTTGATCCCCGCGGGGGACGGGCGCCGCAAGGCGGCGTCCTTGGGGTGCTCAGAACAGGAAGTAGCGCTGCGCCATCGGCAGTTCGGTGGCCGGCTCGCAAGTGAGCAGCACGCCGTCGGCGCGCACCTCGTAGGTCTGCGCATCGACCTCGATGGCCGGCGTGCCGGCGTTGTGAATCATGTCCTTCTTGCCGATCGTGCGCGTGTTCTTCACGGCCTCGGTGCGGCGGCGCAGGCCGAGCTTCGCCGGCACGCCGAGGTCCGCCGCGGCCTTCGAGATGAAGGTGAGGCAGGTGCTGTCCATGGCCGAACCGAAGGCGCCGAACATCGGCCGGTAGTGCACCGGCTGCGGCGTCGGGATGCTCGCGTTCGGGTCGCCCATCGCGGCCGCGGCGATCATGCCGCCCTTCAGGATCAGGCTCGGCTTGACGCCGAAGAACGCCGGCTTCCACACCACCAGGTCGGCGAGCTTGCCGACCTCGATCGAGCCGACCACGTGCGAGATGCCCTGCGTGATCGCCGGGTTGATCGTGTACTTGGCGATGTAGCGCTTGACGCGGAAGTTGTCGTGGCGCGCCGAGTCTTCCGCGAGCGCCCCACGTTGCTGCTTCATCTTGTGCGCGGCCTGCCAGGTGCGGATGATGACCTCGCCGACCCGGCCCATCGCCTGGCTGTCGGAGCTCATCATCGAGAACACGCCCAGGTCGTGCAGGATGTCTTCGGCGGCGATGGTCTCGCGGCGGATGCGGCTCTCGGCGAAGGCCACATCCTCGGCGATGGAGGGATCGAGGTGGTGGCAGACCATGAGCATGTCGAGGTGCTCGTCGACGGTGTTGACCGTGTACGGCATCGTCGGGTTCGTCGATGAGGGCAGCACGTTCGGCAGGCCGGCACACTTGATGATGTCGGGCGCATGGCCACCGCCGGCACCCTCGGTGTGGAAGGTCGCAATCGTTCTGCCCTTGAACGCGGCGATCGTGTCCTCGACAAACCCGGATTCGTTCAACGTATCGGTGTGGATCGTGACCTGCACGTCGTGCCGGTCGGCCACGCTCAGGCAGTTGTCGATCGCCGCCGGCGTCGTGCCCCAATCCTCGTGCAGCTTCAGGCCGTAGGCGCCGGCCTCGACCTGTTCTTCGAGCGCCCGTGGGAGGCTCGCATTGCCCTTGCCCTGGAAGCCCAGGTTCATCGGGAAACTCTCGGCGCTCTTGAGCATCGAGTGGATGTGCCACGGCCCCGGCGTGCAGGTCGTCGCGAAGGTGCCCGTGGCCGGGCCGGTGCCGCCGCCCATCATCGTCGTCACGCCGCTCATCAGCGCCTCTTCGATCTGCTGCGGGCAGATGAAGTGGATGTGGGTGTCGATGCCGCCGGCCGTGACGATGCTGCCCTCGCCGGCGATGATCTCGGTGCCCGGGCCGATCACGATATCGACGCCCGGTTGCACGTCCGGGTTGCCGGCCTTGCCGATCGCGGCGATCAGGCCGTTCTTCAGGCCGATGTCGGCCTTCACGATGCCCCAGTGGTCGATGATCAGCGCGTTCGTGATCACCGTGTCGGCGACCTCGGCCGCGAGCCGCTGGCTCTGGCCCATGCCGTCGCGGATGGTCTTGCCGCCGCCGAACTTGACCTCCTCGCCGTAGCCACCGGCGGCGAGTGTGTAGTCTTTTTCGACCTCGATGATCAGGCCGGTGTCGGCCAAGCGCACGCGGTCGCCGGTGGTCGGGCCGAACATCTCCGCATAGGCGCGGCGCTGGATCTTCGCCATCAGAGCACCCCCTGCACGAGGCCGCGAAAGCCGTAGACCTTTCGATCGCCGGCGTAGTCGACGAGCTCGATCGTGCGCTGCTGGCCCGGCTCGAAACGCACCGCGGTGCCCGACGCAATGTTCAGCCGCATGCCGCGCGCCGCCGCGCGGTCGAAGCGCAGCGCTGCGTTGGTCTCGGCGAAGTGGTAGTGCGAGCCGACCTGGACCGGGCGGTCGCCGCTGTTCTCGACCACCAGCGTCAGCGTGCGCCGGCCGGGGTTCAGGTCGTGGTCGGGGCCGTCGGTGAACAGTTCGCCGGGGATCATCTGCGCGGCCCTTCAGGCAATGGGTTGGTGCACGGTCACCAACTTGGTGCCGTCGGGGAAGGTGGCTTCCATCTGGATCTCGGGGATCAGCTCGGCGACGCCGTCCATCACGTCGGCGCGGGTCAGCACGGTCTTGCCTTCGCTCATCAGCGCGGCGACGCTCTTGCCGTCGCGTGCGCCTTCCATGATCGCGGCGCTGATCAGCGCCACGGCCTCCGGGTAGTTCAGCTTCAGGCCGCGGGCCTTGCGGCGTTCGGCCAGCAACGCGGCGGTGAAGATCAGCAGCTTGTCCTTCTCGCGCGGGGTCAGTTCCATGGTCTCGGAGGTAGCAGGACACGTGCCGGATGCTAGAGCAGAACTGCGCGGCATCGCGGACGGGTGCGGGCGTGGACCTCGCCGGCCCGCATCCCCACGGGGATCGGCAAACGCACCCGGTCGACGAGGGGTCGTCGTCTTGGCATGGGGCTTGCACCAACTCGGTTCATGAGCATGCCGATACCGCTCGCCGTCGACGAACGCCGCCCCCGCGTGGGGCAGGGCGTGGCCGCGCCCGCCGGCGCGACGCCGGTGCAGCAGGTCATCAAGGTCCGGCGCGACTACAACAGCTGGGTCGCGCGCGAGACGATGGAGGACTACGCGCTGCGCTTCACGCCGCGCTCGTTCCGCAAGTGGTCGGCGCTGCGCGTCGCGAACACCGCGTTCGGCGCCGCGTCGTTCCTGGTGCTCGAGGCGGTCGGCGGCACGTTGCTGGTCGACTACGGCTTCGTCAACGCGTTCTGGGCCATCCTGGCGACCGGGCTGATCATCTTCCTGGCGGGCTGGCCGATCAGCGTCTACGCGGCCCGCCACGGCGTCGACATGGACCTGCTGACGCGCGGCGCCGGCTTCGGCTATATCGGCTCGACGATCACCTCGCTGATCTACGCCAGCTTCACCTTCATCTTCTTCGCGCTCGAGGCGGCGATCATGGCCTACGCGATCGAGCTCGCGTTCGACATCCCGCCGGCCTGGGGCTACCTGCTGTGCTCGCTGGTCGTGATTCCGCTGGTCACGCATGGCGTGACCACCATCAGCCGTCTCCAGGTCTGGACCCAGCCACTGTGGCTGCTGATGCTGGTGGTGCCGCTGGCCTACGTGCTGCACCAGCACCCGGGCGTGATCGGCGAGCTGTGGCAGTACGGCGGCCAGGGGCCGGACGGCGTGCCGCGCGCGCCGGGCTTCGACCTGCTCAAGTTCGGCGCCGCGATGACGGTGGGCATCGCGCTGATCACGCAGATGGGCGAGCAGGCCGACTACCTGCGCTTCATGCCTGAAATGGAGCCCCCCGACCGCGGCGTACCGCGGTCGACCCCCGAGGGCCACGCGGGGCCCCTTCGTGGCCCTTGGGATGCGCCGGCCGATGGGCCACGAAGTGGACCACCTTGTGGCCCACGGGAGCGGCCGCGCGCTGGCCGGCGCCGCACGTGGGTGAGTCCGCGGGCCAAGTGGTGGGCCGGCGTGATCATCGGCGGGCCCGGCTGGGTGATTCCCGGCGTGCTGAAGATGCTCGCCGGGGCGCTGCTCGCGTTCCTCGCGATCGGCTACGCCGTGCCGCCGGACCGCGCGGTCGACCCGACGCAGATGTACCTGGTCGCCTACAACGCGGTGTTCTCGCAGTACGGCCTGGCGGTCGCCGCGACGGCGCTGTTCGTGTTCGTCTCGCAGCTCAAGATCAACGTCACGAACGCCTACGCCGGTTCGCTCGCGTGGTCGAACTTCTTCGCGCGCCTCACCCACAGCCACCCGGGCCGCGTGGTCTGGATGGTGTTCAACACGCTGATCGCGCTGATGCTGATGGAGCTCGACGTGTTCCAGGCGCTGAGCAAGGTGCTGGGCCTGTACTCGAACATCGCGATCTCGTGGATGATGGCCGTCGTCGCCGACCTGGTGATCAACAAGCCGATGGGCTGGTCGCCCAGGGGCATCGAGTTCAAGCGTGCGCACCTGTACGACGTGAACCCGGTCGGCGTCGGCGCGATGGGCGTGGCCTCGCTGCTGTCGATCGTGGCCTGGCTCGGCGTGCTCGGGCCGCTGGCGCAGGCGTTCTCGGCGCTGATCGCGCTCGTCACCGCGCTGCTCGTCTCGCCGCTGATCGCGTGGTGGACGCAGGGGCGCTACTACCTCGCGCGCTCGCCCGCGATCGTCGCACCGAGCGACGATGGCACGTACAAGCGGCTCACGCGCTGCGTGATCTGCGAGCGCGACTACGAGCGCGACGATCTCGCGCACTGCCCGGCCTACCAGGGCGACATCTGCTCGCTGTGCTGCACGCTGGACGCGCGCTGCAACGACCTGTGCAAGCCGCATGCGCGGCTGTCGGTGCAGTGGAACCAGTGGCTGCGCGCGCTGCTGCCGCGCGCGGTGTGGCCCTATCTCGAAACCGGCCTCGGCCACTACCTGCTGCTGATGGCGGTGGTCGTGCCGCTGCTCGCCGGCCTGTTCGCGATGCTGTACACGCAGGAACTGCCGGCGCTGCTGGACGCCGGCGGCGCCGGCGCGCGCGCGCTGCGGCTGGGTTTCGTGAAGGCGTTCGCGGCGCTGCTGCTGGTCAGCGGCATCGTCGCGTGGTGGCTGGTGCTGACGCACAAGAGCCGCCAGGTCGCGCAGGAGGAGTCGAACCGCCAGACCCAGGCGCTGAACGAGCAGGCGCAGCTGCTGCGGCGCGAGATCGAATCGCACCGCCGCACCGACGCGGAACTGCAGCGCGCCAAGCGCAGCGCCGACCTGGCCAACCAGGCCAAGAGCCGCTACATCACGACCGTCAGCCACGAGCTGCGCACGCCGCTGAACAGCATCCTCGGCTATGCCCAGCTGCTCGAGGAGGACGCCTCGGTGCCGCCGCACCGCCACCAGGCGGTCAAGGTGATCCGGCGCGGCGGCGAGCACCTGCTGTCGCTGATCGAGGGCACGCTCGACATCGCGCGCATCGAAGGCGGCAAGCTGCGCCTGGAGAACAAGCCGATGCGCTTTCGCGACTGCCTGCAGGAGATCGTGCGCATGTTCGAGCTGCAGGCCGCCGCGAAGGGCATCGAGTTCCGTCGCGTGCTGACCGAGCCGCTGCCCGAGGTCGTGCGCGCCGATGAGAAGCGGCTGCGCCAGATCCTGATCAACGTGCTCGGCAACGCGGTCAAGTTCACGCAGGTCGGGCGCGTCGAGTTCCGCGTCAGCCATGCGCGCGAGATGGCGGTGTTCGAGATCGAGGACACCGGGCCCGGCATCGCCGCGGCCGAGATCGAGCACGTGTTCGAGCCGTTCGCGCGCGGCTCCGAGCCGAGCGCGGCCGCCAGCGGCGGCACCGGCCTCGGGCTGACGATCGGCAAGATGCTGACCGACCTGATGGGCGGCGAGATGACGGTGACGAGTCGCACCGCCGCGACGCCCGGTGCCGATGCGACCACCGGCACGCTGTTCCGCGTCCGGCTGTTCCTGCCCGAGGCCAGCGGCGTGCGCGTCGAGCGCGAGCTGCCGCGCACGGCGCGCAGCGGCTACACCGGCGCGCGCCGGCGCGTGCTGGTCGTCGACAACGAGGAGGCCGACCGCGAATTGCTCGCCAGCCTGCTCGAACCGCTGGGCTTCGAGATCCTCAAGGCGGCATCGGGCCACGCCGGCCTGGCGCTGCTGCGCGAGCGGCGCGTCGACGCGATCCTGATGGACCTCGCGATGCCCGGCATCGACGGCTGGGCGACGCTGCGCGCGATCCGCGAGCAGGCACTGAGCGACGCGCCGGTCGCGATCGTTTCGGGCAATGCATTCGACAAGGGGCTGGACAACGACGTCGGCATCGTCGCCGACGACTTCGTGCTGAAGCCGGTGCGCCTGGACGAGCTGCTCGACTGGCTCGGCGCGCGCCTGCAGCTCGCCTGGCACGAGGCGCCGGCGCGCGCCGCGGCCGCGCCAGCGCCGCTGCCGGCTGGCGAGTGGTCGCTGCCCGACGCCTCGCAGCTGCAGGCGCTCGACGAACTCGTCAGCCTCGGCTACTACCGGGGCATCGTGCGCAAGCTCGCCGAGATCGAGGCTCTCGACCCGACCCACGCACCGTTCGCGAACCAGCTGCGCGCGCTGGCGCAACAGTTCCAGCTCGACGCGATGACGCGCATCATCCGCCAGGCCATCAACAACAGCCCCATGGCGCCTTTGGCGCCGTCCCCCGAGGGGAGCCCGGCCGGCAACGGTCCACGCAGTGGGCCGCTTCGTGGCCCATCGCGGCCCGGCGCTCGGCCGGACGACCTGTGCGCCGCATGATCAGCGAATCGCTGCCGGATCGCAGCCACAGCGCGGTGGTGCTGATCGTCGACGACGTGCCCGACAACCTGTCGGTGCTGCACGACGCGCTCGACGAGTCGGGCTTCACGGTGCTGGTGGCGACGAATGGCGAGAGCGCGCTGCAGCGCGCCGCGCAGGCGCTGCCCGACGTGGTGCTGCTCGACGCGGTGATGCCCGGCATGGACGGCTTCGAGGTCGCGCGGCGCCTGAAGGCACATGCCGCGACCGCGTCGATCCCGATCATCTTCATGACCGGGCTGACCGAGACCGAGCACGTCGTCGAGGCGTTCGCGGCCGGCGGCGTCGACTACGTGACCAAGCCGATCCGCGCGCAGGAGGTGCTGGCGCGCATGGCGGTGCACATGCACAGCGCGCGCGAGCGGCTGCGCGAGACGCGGCAGGCCACGCAGGCGCGCAATGCGCTCGACGCGTTCGGCCACGCGACGATGGCGATCCAGCTCGACGACACGACGCGCGCGGTGCGTGCGGTCTGGCAGACGCCGCTGGCGCGCCAGCTGATGCACGACTATTTCGGCGCCGCGCCGGCGCAGATCCCCGCGCTCGTGCTCGACTGGCTGCGCACCGAGGTCTCGATCGCCGCGAACGGCCGCGAGCCGCGCAACCTGCCGGTCACGCGCCAGGCCGAGGGCGGCGCGCGCCAGCTGGTGTTCGCGCTGCAGCAGCGCACCGGCGACGACGACCTGCTGATCGTGATGCGCGAGGTCTCCGACGCGGCGGTGGTCGACGCGATGGTGCAGGCCTTCAGGCTCACGCTGCGCGAGGCCGAGGTGCTGTACTGGGTCGCGAAGGGCAAGACGAACCGCGACATCGGCGACATCCTCGGCTCCAGCCCGGCGACGGTGAAGAAGCATCTCGAGCGCGTCTACGTGAAGCTCGGCGTCGAGACACGCACCGCCGCGGCGTCGGTCGCGGCGGCGCGCCTGCGCCAGCTGAATCTCGCGCTGTCGAGCTGAGCGCGCGTACGCCATCGGGCGTATTGGCCGTGCCGGTGAGGCTCCCTAAGCTGCGTTTGACGCAATGCAGCAATGGCACGCGGCTTGCTCGATCCACCCCCAACAGCCTCAGGAGCGAGAACCCATGAACACATCCCGCCGCCAAGTCGGCAAGACCCTCACGGCCGTCGCGCTGGGCGTCGCCGCACTCGGCCTCAGCCCGTTCGCGAACGCCGCCGACACGATCAAGGTCGGCGTGCTGCACTCGCTGTCGGGCACGATGGCGATCTCCGAGTCGGTGCTGAAAGACACCGTGCTGATGGCGATCGACGAGATCAACGCCAAGGGCGGCCTGCTCGGCAAGAAGCTCGAGCCGGTGGTCGTCGACCCGGCGTCGAACTGGCCGCTGTTCGCCGAGAAGGCCAAGCAGCTGATCGACCAGGACAAGGTCGCCGTGGTGTTCGGCTGCTGGACCTCGGTCTCGCGCAAGTCGGTG
>JAYSLR010000228.1:0-2032 GCA_043725365.1 Rhizobacter sp.
CTCGATGTCGATGCGCCCGTACAGCGCCGCGCTCAGGCCGAAGATCACCGCGCCCTCCATCTGCTGCGCGACGATGCCCGGGTTGACGACGGTGCCGACGTCGGCGGCGCAGACGACGCGCCGAACGCGCGGCCGGTCGCCCTCCAGGCTCAGCTCGACGACCTGCGCGACGATGCTGTTGAAGCTCTCGTGCAGCGCCACGCCGCGCGCCACGCCGGCCGGCAGCGGCCGGCCCCAGCCGGCTTTCTCGGCCGCCAGCGTCAGCACCGCGGCGTGGCGCGGCGCACCCTTCAGCAGCGCGAGGCGGAACGCGACCGGGTCCTGCTTGGCCTCGGCCGCGAGCTCGTCGATGAAGGCCTCGGCGAAGAACGCGTTGTGCGAGTGCCCGACCGAGCGCCAGAAGCCGACCGGCACGCCGCTGTGCGTCGCCACATGCGCCATGCGCTGGTTCGCGATGCCGTAGGGCAGGTCGATCAGGCCTTCGGCGGTGGTCTTGTCCGGCAGGTCGATCGGGCCGGCCAGGGCCGGCAGGCCGCGCTCCATCCAGCGCGGCGTGATCGAGTCGCCGGCGCTGGTGATCGTGAGGCCGGTCGTCATGCCCTGCGCGTCGAGGCTGGCCTGCAGCAGCGCGACACCCGCCGGGCGGTAGAAGTCGTGGGTGATGTCCTCCTCGCGCGGCCACAGCAGCTGCACCGGGCGGCCGCCGGTCTCGAGCGCGACGCGCACCGCCTGGCCGACGACATCGACATCGAGGCGGCGCCCGAAGCCGCCGCCGAGGTAGGTGACGTGCACGGTGACGGCGCTTTCGCTCACGCCGGCGGCACGCGCCGCGATCGCGCGCGCCGTGCCGGGCATCTGCGTCGGCACCCAGACCTCGACCTTGCCGTCGGCGACGCGTGCGGTGCAGTTGATCGGCTCCATCGTCGCGTGCGCCAGGTAGGGCGCCCGGTAGAGCTGCTCGACGCGGCGCACCGCACTCTTCGACGCCGCGGCGACATCGCCGACAGTGCGGAACGCCAGGCCGCCCTGTGCCGCCGCCGCGTCGCGCGCGCTGCGCTCGAGCGCATCGACGATCGCCGCGCTCGCCAGCACCCCGGCCGGCGGCGCGCGCCACTCGACCTGCAGCGCCTGCGCGCCCTGCTTCGCATGCCAGCTGCTGCGCCCGACGACCGCGAGCGCGGCGGTCGATCCGGCGTACGAGCCGAGCCGCACGACGCGCTCGACGCCGGGCAGCTTCAGCGCCGCGTCGGCGTTCATCGTGCCGACGCTGCCGCCCAGCATCGGGCAGTGGCGCACGACCGCGTAGACCTGGCCGGGCAGCCGCACGTCGATGCCGAACTGCGCGCTGCCGTCGATCTTGGCGGGCAGGTCGATGCGCGGCGCCGCGGTGCCGATCAGCGTCCAGTCCTTCGGCGCCTTCGGCGTCACGTCGCCTGGCGGCATCGCCGCCGCGGCCTTCGCGAACAGGCCGTAGTGGCCCTGCGGGCCCGACGGGTGGCTGATCACGCCGTTCTTCACGCCCAGCTCGGCCAGCGGCAGCTTCCATTCGAGCGAGGCCGCGCCGAGCAGCTGCGCGCGCGCGGTGGCCGCGGCCAGGCGCAGCACGTCCCAGGCGTCGGCCACGGTCGACGAGCCGCCGGTCGCGCTGATGCCGAGTTCGCGCGCGAACTTGGCAACGATCCACTGGCTCGCGCGCACCGTGCGCGTCTCGTGGCCCGGTTCGGTGTCGCTCGGATGAAACGGCAGGCTGGCGACGAACATCGCGACATTGCCGTAGATCTTGTCGGGGCCGGCCTGCTCGAGCCGGACCTTATCGAGCGAGACGTCGAGCTCCTCGGCGACCAGCATCGCCAGCGCGGTGTGCACGCCCTGACCCATCTCGCTGCGGTTCATCGCCAGGATCACGCGGCCGTCGTCGCCGATCTTGATCCAGCCGTTCAGGCCGACCTCGCCGGCGACCAGGGGCTGCGTGTCCGGACCGCCCTGCCGGCTGCGCGGCGGCATCACGCCCCAGCCGACGACGAGCGCGGCC
>JAYSLR010000229.1:0-6804 GCA_043725365.1 Rhizobacter sp.
GATGTTGTATTCGTTCCGCGTGGAACCGCCCACGGTTTCGTAAGCACAGGGCCGGAAGTCGGCCGTCAAATCATCATCAGTTCACCCGGAGGCGTCTTCGACGCCATGATCGCTGAAGTCACGATGCTTGATACAGGAAGCCCCACACGCCAGGCATCGGATGACGCGAAGGCTGTCGCAACGAAGTACGGGCTGGAGTTTTTGCCGTCGTACGCGAAGCCAGGCCATCGGCAGCACGCCTGCGCGCATGACGGCTCCGTTCCAGCAAGCGGACTTGCCTGCGACAAGCCGCTTGTGGTGCGGTGGCGCGTTGGCGCGCCGAGGCTTGCGAGGGTCGAGGCGGGTCCGTATACTGTACAAAACAACAGTATTCAAGCAATGCCGCTCGACGCCTCCACGTTTCCCCCCCCTGCCATCGGCGCGCTTGCTCGATCAGGTGTGCGAGCGCATCCGCTGCCTGCACTACGGCATCCGCACCGAAGATGCGGATGTGCACTCGGCCCGCGCTCCGTGAGCGGATGACGCCGCGCCTGCGATGGTCACGCTGCCGGGCTATGCCGAGCTGCACTGCCGCAGCAACTTCAGCTTCCTGACCGGTGCGTCGCACCCGGCCGAGCTGGTCGAGCGTGCGCAGCGGCTCGGCTACGCGGCGCTGGCGATCACCGACGAGTGCACGCTGGCCGGCGTGGTGCGCGCGCACGTGGCGGCGCGCGAGGCCGGGCTGGCGCTGATCGTCGGCAGCGAGATGCGGCTCACGCTGCCGGCGGTGACGGCGAACGACGCGGCGGCCGCAGCGCCGCACGCGCGCCTGGTGCTGCTGGCGCAGTCGCGGCGCGGCTACGGCAACCTGTCGCACTGGATCACCGTGGCGCGGCGCCGCGCCGCCAAGGGCGCCTACCTCGCGCACCCCGGCGATATCGAAGGCAAGGTGCCGAACGCGCCCACGCTCGCCGGCCTGCCCGAATGCCTGGCGCTGCTGGTGCCCGACGCGTCGCAGTCCTTCGAGACCGTGTTCGCACACGCGATGTGGCTCAAGACCTGGTTCCAGGAGCGCGCGTCGCTCGCCCTGTCGCAGCTGCGCCGGCCGGGCGACGAGGAGCTCGTCGACGTGGTCAAGCGCGTCGCGCAGTTCACCGGGCTGCGCATCGTCGCCACCGGCGACGTGCTGATGCACCTGCGCTCGCGCAAGCCGCTGCAGGACGTGCTCGCCGCCACGCGGCTGAAGCAGCCGGTGGCCGGGTGCGGGCTGCGGCTCGAGCCGAACGCCGAGCAGCACCTGCGCTCGCGCGCCCGCCTGGCCGCGCTGTACGAACCCGAGTGGCTGGAGAACACGCTGGCGCTGGCGGGGCGCTGCGGCTTCTCGCTGGCCAAGCTGAGGTACGAGTACCCGCGCGAGGTCGTGCCCGAAGGCTGCACGCCGATCGGCCACCTGCGCGCGCTCGCCTGCGAGGGGCTGGCCAGGCGCTTCCCCGATCCGGCGGCGGCGCTGCGCTGGATGCCGCAGATCGAGAAGGAGCTCGCGCTGATCCGGCAGCTCGAGTACGAGGCGTACTTCCTGACCGTGGCCGACATCGTGCGCTGGGCCCGCGAGCAGAAGATCCTGTGCCAGGGCCGCGGCAGCGCGGCCAACTCGATGGTGTGCTACTGCCTGGGCATCACCGAGGTCAACCCGGAAGAGGCGACGCTGCTGTTCGAGCGCTTCGTCAGTGCCGAGCGCAACGAGCCGCCCGACATCGACGTCGACTTCGAGCACCAGCGCCGCGAAGAGGTGATCCAGTACATCTACGCCAAGTACGGGCGCCACCGCACCGCGCTGACCGCGGTGGTGATCTGCTACCGGCCGCGTTCGGCGCTGCGCGACGTCGGGCGCGCGCTCGGCATGGACCTGCAACGCATCGAGTTGCTGACCAAGAGCCTGCACTGGTGGGATGACCGCCCCCAGGCGCCTGCGGCGCCGCCCCCAAGGGCCACACAGGGGCCCCTTCGTGGCCCTTGCGGTGAACCCGGCTTGGGGCGGCCCGGCGCCGGGTTCGCCGGTCGCCAGATCGACACCGCGCGCCTGCGCGAGGCCGGCCTCGATCCCGAGGCGCCGCTGACGACGTTGTGGATCGAACTGACGCAGCAGCTGATCGGCTTTCCGCGCCACCTGAGCCAGCACCCGGGCGGCTTCGTGATTGCGCGCGAGCAGATCGAGCAGCTGGTGCCGGTCGAGATGGCCGCGATGGAGGGCCGCAGCGTCGTGCAGTGGGACAAGGACGACCTCGACGAGCTGCGCATGATCAAGGTCGACGTGCTCGCGCTCGGCATGCTCAGCGCCTTGCGGCGCGCGCTCGAGTTCGTCGGCACCAAGCTCGGCCGCGCGCTGCGCCTGCAGGACATCCCGCACGGCGACGCAGCCACCTACGACATGATCTGCGCGGCCGACACCGTGGGCACCTTCCAGATCGAGAGCCGCGCGCAGATGAGCATGCTGCCGCGGCTGCGGCCGCGCTGCTACTACGACCTCGTCGTCGAGGTCGCGATCGTGCGGCCCGGGCCGATCCAGGGCGGCATGGTGCACCCGTACCTGAAGAACCGCCTGCTCAGCGACGCCGAGATCGACTACCCCGCCGCGCTGCGGCCGGCGCTGCAGCGCACGAAGGGCGTGCCGATCTTCCAGGAGCAGGTGATGCAGATCGCGATGATCGCGGCCGACTTCACGCCCGGCGAGGCCGACGCGCTGCGTCGCTCGATGGCCGCGTGGAAGCGCAAGGGCGGCCTCGGCCACTACCACGACCGGCTCGTCGGCCGCATGGTCGAGAAGGGCTACGAGCGCGAGTTCGCCGAGCGCATCTTCAAGCAGATCCAGGGCTTCGGCGAATACGGCTTTCCCGAGAGCCACGCCGCCGGCTTCGCGCAGCTCGCGTACTTCAGCAGCTGGATCAAGCGCCACCACCCCGACGCCTTTCTCGCCGCGCTGCTGAACAGCCAGCCGATGGGCTTCTACGCGCCCGCGCAGCTGGTGCGCGATGCGCGCGCGCACGGCGTCGAGGTGCGGCCGGTGGATGTGATGGTCAGTGCCGGCCAGAGCACGCTGGAGCGGCGCGAAGGCGAAGGCGAGGGTGCGGCGCTGCACGCCGTGCGCCTCGGCTTCGACCGCATCGCCGGGCTGTCGGCCGCCGCCGCGCAGCGCATCGTCGATGCGCGCGCGCACGCCGCGTTCACCGGCACCGAAGACCTGACGCGCCGCGCCGCGCTGAACGCCCGCGAGCTGCAATGCCTGGCGCAGGCCGATGCGCTGCGCGCGCTGACCGGGCACCGCCACCAGGCGGCGTGGGCGGTGGCCGGCATCGACACGCGGCCCACGCCGATGCTGCGCGCCACCCGCGTCGACGAAGCGGCGGTGGTGCTGCCGGCACCGGCCGAGGCCGACGAGACGCTGGCCGACTACCGCGCGCTCGGCCTGACGCTGAAGCGCCACCCGCTCGCGCTGCTGCGGCAGGAGCTCGCGCGCTTCCACGTGCAGCCGGCCGCGGTGCTGCGCACCTTCCCGAACGGGCGCCTGGCGCGCGCCAGCGGCCTGGTCACGCACCGCCAGCGGCCCGAGACCGCGAAGGGCACGATGTTCGTCACGCTCGAGGACGACACCGGCACCGTCAACGCGATCGTCTGGCCGTCGGTGGTCGAGTCGCAGCGCAAGCCGCTGCTCGCGGCGCGGCTGCTGACGCTGTTCGGGCGCTGGCAGCGCCAGGAAGGCGGGGGCGACGACGCGGTGATGCACCTGGTCGTGGTGAAGGCGATCGACCACTCCGAACTGCTGCAGGGGCTGGCCGGCCGCAGCCGCGACTTCCGCTGAACGGCGCGCTGTAGGAAAGGGCTCACAGCGTTTCGCGCACGGCGCCGAATGACGCCGCGCCGGCGCGTCCCTAGAGTCCGCTTCCATGCCACCACGCGAGTGGCGGTCCGCAACGACCCGACCCTTCCTCAGGAGCTCGCCATGCTGAACCCCCGCAACGCCCTCTACGTGTTCGTCGCCGCGTTCGCGCTCGCGGTGGTCGCCTGCCAGCCGGCCGAGGGCCCGGCCGAACGCGCCGGCAAGAGCCTCGACAACGCCGCGAAGAAGGTCGGCAACGAGGTCGACAAGGCCGCCGACAAGGCCAAGGACGCGGTCGACGACGCGAAGAAGTAGCCGCCCGCCCGCGCCGCGGGCCTCGTGCCGCCACCGCGATAATCGCGGCCATGCTGTATCTGCTGTCGCCCGCCAAGTCGCTGGACTACACGAGCCCGACGCCGAAGGCCGTCGACCGGCTCGCCACCGAACCCTGCTTCATCGCCCGCTCGGCCGAACTGATCGGCCTGCTGAAGCGCCGCAGTGCCGCCGAGGTGGCGGCGCTGATGGACCTGTCGGAGCCGCTCGCCGAACTCAACGCCGCGCGCTATGCCGCGTGGTCGCCGCAGTTCACGCATGCGAACAGCAAGCCCGCGGCGCTGGCCTTCGACGGCGATGTCTACGGTGGCTTGAAGGCGGGCGATCTGAGCCTGGCCGAGTGGCGCTGGGCACAGCGGCACGTCGCGATCCTCAGCGGCCTGCACGGCGTGCTGCGCCCGCTCGACCGGCTCCAGCCCTACCGCCTCGAGATGGGCACGCGGCTGCCGAACCCGCAGGGCCCCGACCTCTACGCGTACTGGGGCGACACGATCGCCGAGCACCTGAACGAGCGCCTCGCCGCCGACCCTGCGCCGGTGATCGTCAACCTCGCGTCGCAGGAATACTTTCACGCCGCGGGTCGCGGCAAGCGGCTGAAGGCGCGCGTCGTCGAGTGCGTGTTCGAGGACTGGAAGACCGATCGCTACAAGGTCATCAGCTTCTTCGCGAAGCGCGCCCGCGGGCTGATGGCGCGCCACGCGATCGCCCGGCGCATCGCCACGCCGGCCGGGCTGAAGCGCTTCGACGCCGAGGGCTACCGCTTCGATGCCGGCGCCTCGCAGCGCGACCGGCTGGTGTTCCGCCGGCGCGCCGCCGACTGACCGCGCCGGCCCCGAGTTCCGGCAAAATCCGACCATGAGCGAGAAGCAGCCCGTCACGCCCGAACTGCGTGCGTGGATCATCGAGCAGGCGAGCGCCGGCCACCCGCCCGAGACCGTGCTGGAGTCGATGCGGTCCAGCGGCTGGAACGAGGATTCGGCGAGCGCCGCGCTCGAGCAGGTGCTGACCGGCTTCCTCGACGAGAAGTCCAGGCAGGCAGCGCTGCCGGCGCCGGTCAAGGTGCCCGAGCCGCTGCCGCAGGGCACGCGCACGACCGTATGGGCCCACGACCGCGAGGTCAAGGTGCTGGTGAACCTGCAGATGCCGCGCGTCGTCGTGTTCGGCGACCTGCTGTCGGGCGACGAGTGCGACGCGATGATCGCGCTCGCGCGCGCCCGGCTCGCGCGGTCCGAGACCGTGCAGACCGACACCGGCGCGAGCGAGGTCAACGAGGCGCGCACCAGCCAGGGCATGTTCTTCGAGCGCGGCGAGCACCCGCTCGTCACGCGCCTGGAGGCGCGCATGGCCGCGCTGCTGGACTGGCCGCTCGAGAACGGCGAGGGCCTGCAGGTGCTGCACTACGGCGCGGGTGCCGAGTACAAGCCGCACTACGATTACTTCGACCCGGCGCAGTCGGGCACGCCGACGATCCTGAAGCGCGGCGGCCAACGCGTCGCCTCGCTGGTGTGCTACCTGAACACGCCGACGCAGGGCGGTGCGACCGTGTTTCCCGATGCGCAGCTCGACGTCGCGCCGGTGCGCGGCAACGCGGTGTTCTTCAGCTACGACCGCGCCCACCCGGCGACGCGGACGCTGCACGGCGGTGCCCCGGTCGTCGAGGGCGAGAAGTGGGTCGCGACCAAATGGGTGCGCGAGGGGCGGTTCGTTTGAGTACCGGTTCGAGCGCCGCCGCCACCGACGAGCTGCCGCTGGCCGGCATCCGCGTCGTCGACCTGACGCGGCTGCTGCCCGGCCCGCTGGCGACGCGCCACCTCGCCGAGTTCGGCGCGCAGGTGCTGAAGATCGAGGGCCCGGCGGCGCAGGGCCAGGACGACGGCACGCGCGTCATGGGCCAGACCGCTGCCGAGCGCCGTGCCGACGCGCCCTCGATGAGCTTTCGCGAGCTGAACCGCGGCAAGGAACTGAGCCGGCTCGACCTGCGCACGCCCGAAGGCGCCAGCGCGCTGCGCGAGCTGGTGCGCGGCGCCGACGTGCTGGTCGAAGGCTTTCGCCCCGGCGTGATGGACAAGCTCGGGCTCGGCTGGGACGCGCTGCGCGCCGTCAACCCCCGGCTCGTGATGTGCGCGATCAGCGGCTACGGCCAGCGCAGCGCCTGGGCCCACCGCGCCGGCCACGACATCAACTACATCGCGATGGCCGGCGTGCTCGGCCAGATCGCCACCGCCGACGGCGAGCTCGCGCTGCCGAATTTCCAGATCGGCGACCTGATGGGCGGCACGCAGGCCGCCGTCTCGGGCATTCTGGCCGGCCTGCTGGGGGCGCAGCGCAGCGGGCGCGGGCGCTTCGTCGACGTCTCGATGACGCACGAGGTGCTGCGCCACCATGTGCTGGCGACCTTCACGCTGAAGACCACCGGCCGCAACCCGGTGCCCGGGCGCGACCTGCTCTCGGGCGGCGCGCCCTGTTACGGGGTCTACCGCACGGCCGACGGCCGGCACCTGGCGGTCGGCGCGCTCGAGCTCAAGTTCTGGCAGGCGCTGTGCGGGGCCATCGAGCGGCCGGACTGGGCGGCGCGCCACTGGTCGCTCGGCCTGACGGTCGGTTCCGACGAATCGATG